>NZ_JBEUPA010000045.1:0-50690 GCF_040492065.1 Actinomadura sp. NPDC000929
CCCGCCCGCCGCGACCCCGCCGAGCGCCGCCGCGGTCCCCGCCAGGATCAGCGCCACCGCGACCCCGAGCAACCCCCCCCCACCCCCGTCCGCCGCCGCCCGCTCCGTGATCTTCGGCCGTGGCATGTCCACCTTCGCCGCCGCGTCCACCATCCCGTCCCCCTTCTCCCGTGCCATCACTGACATATCAAAGTAATATCACATTTCCAGGAAGGGGGCGACCGCCGCTAGGAGGGGCCGTCGGCCGGCACGAGCGGCGTGTCGTCGTCGATGGGCGCCATTCGCACGCCCATCAGGGCGAGCGTCTTCCGCAGAACGGTCTCGCTGTTGACCACGAGGCCGAGGATGTCCGCCGACTCCAGCGCCTGGGCGAGCCTGGTCACGTGTTCGAGCAGTTCCTCGGCACCCTCCCGCCGCTCCCGCTGGAGCGTGCCGAGGGTCTCCGCCGCCTGATGGGGCTCCTGGGTGAGCCGCACGGCGTACCGGGCCGTGGGGTTGCCGGCGCTCTCCTCCAGGAAGCGCTGCCATCGGAGTCGAAGGTCGTCGGTCTTCTTCAACCGCAAGGTGTCGGCCTCGGCCTTCGCCTCGATCCTGTACCTGTCGAGAGCGCTCTCCCTCATCGCGTCGCGCACTTCATCAGGCGGCCGCAACTCCACGCGGACCGTCCAAGCCAGGGTGCCGTCCGACTCCAGCGCCATCTCGGCGAGGCGATACGAGAGGTCCCGGTTGGCCGCCTCCTCCGCCCTCCCGGCATCGAAGACCGTGAAGCGGCGGGCGGTCTCGCGCACCGCTATGCGCACTGTCTCGAGCAGCCGCTCCACCTCTGTGGAGTTGTCCCGCCATAAAGCGATCCGCCGCCACCCAGCGGCCGTGCAGGCGCAGTAGGCGGTGACAGTGAAGTCGAAGGCGCCTCCCTGCGCGGGCACGGTGAAGCGAGCGGGCTCGAACGCGGAATCGGACGTCGGTGGTTCCGGGGCATGGGCGGGGAACTGGTGCTTGATCAACCACATTGCTTCTTCAACTCCGTGTCTGATGCCGGGAGGGGGTGAGCCGGAGTAGGCGGTGGTATTCGGTCGGCGTGATGTCGCCGCGGTGGAGCAGGAGCCGCGCGTGGAGGCGGAACGCTGCCCTCAGCCGGGTCGCTCCTGCCTCACCAGTGGTGATGACCTGTTCGATCACGGGCCGGAGCGCGGGGGCCTTCCCGTAGGCGACCATCCAGCGGGCGAACAACGCCCAGGCTTCCGGGGCGGCGGGACGCTCACGGCCGGACGGTTCGGTGAGGCGGAGTGATAGCGCGTGCTGCCAGAGACGTGCGATATGCCCGGCAGCGTCTGCTCGTTGCGCCACCTCGGTGAGCTTCGGGCGTCCGGGACGGGGCCGCAGCGCGGCGAGTCGAAGGAACGCGGTCGCGGCGGTGAGACGGTTTCCGGAATGCTCGCTCTCCGCCCAGTCCGCCAGCGTTTCGACGATCTCGATGGCCGTTCCCGCCGAGTACAGAAACGAGAGGGAGGTGGCCACGGCATCTGCGGTGCCCCGGCCGGACCGCCGGGAAGCCGTCCCGAACACCCGCAGCGCGTCGGTGAGATCGTCGGCGCCGAGGTGCGAGCCGTGAGCCCGGACCGCCACCATGACTTCGCCGCGAGTGCCGCGGGACAGGAGCCGCAGGTGCTCTCGGACCCTTGGTTCCAGTGCGGGTTCCTGGGCGGCTGCCTCAGGTACCCAGGCCGCGAGGCGCTGATCCTGCCGTGAATCGGACTTGCTCCAGGGACGGATGAACCGTTCGTTGACTGTGGCGAAGTCGAACGTCGCGAACAGTCCCACCGCATGGGCGGCTCTGATCGCGGTCTCCCGGCTGTGGGCGAGCCCGTCCAACCATGCCATGAGCGGCTCGCGGATCGTAGGTTGCTCCTCCCACAGCACCTGGAGGGTCGTTCTCGCACGAGTCCGCTGCTGCAGTTCTACGATCCGGCCGCCGCCCCTCGGCATCGAACGTGTCACTGCCCCCGCGCGGTCCAGCCAGGTTCGGAGATCCTCCCAAGCGGGCAGCGGTCGCTTCTTGTCCTCTCGTTTCCAGGCGGTATCGATATGGTCGGCGAGGTCCAGTGCCGCCCGCGAGACCGTGCTCTCCTGCATACCGTGCAGCACGGCCACGCTGGCTATGAAGCAGCGGCTGAGAATGGGCCGTCGTTCGGACAGCCGCTGCCGGACCTCTTCCCGCACACGGTCGGGAAACTCGGCGATCACCTCCTCGGCCGGCCTGCCCTCAGCCAACCCTCGGGCCAACCTGCGGGCATGGTCGGTGGCCTTACGCGGCGACGTCTCCTCCGCGAGTTGGTCTTCGGCGGCCCGCAGTGCCGATTCGGTGATAAGGTGCGGTTGCACTCCGTAAGCGGCTGCCTCCCGGTCGAACACTCGTCTGAAGACCTCGACGGCGGCGGGCGGCCGGTGCTCGATGACGGTGCCGAACGGCGCCGGTCCGCGAGCGGAGACGAGAAGCACCAGACGGCAGTCCGTCTTGACGGCGAGGTCCTCCAGATCGGCGAGTTCCGCGTCCGGGCCATGACTTCCTTCGACCTCGATCACATACCCGTGCCGCGGACGCAGGTCCGCCGGGCGGATCAGCGTCAGGGAGCCTTCGACCCGGACGAAACCGACGGGTGACTCGTCCGTGGGCGGGGCTGCGCCATGTGGAAGGCACCACTGCATCAGGGCGGTCAGCGCGGCGGTCAGACGTCCTGTCTCGCTTGTTCCTCGTACGTGCACGACGGGGGAGCGCTTTAGGGCTCGTTGGAGTTCGGGCAGTGAGGGGATCGAGGCGATGTGGTCTGGGTTGAGCCGCTCGGCCACCTGTTTGGGGACGTACCGGATCCGGACGGAACGATCTTCTTTCGCGCTTTCGAACACGTAGAGGTCCCGCTGAGCGTTCTGAAAGGTGCCGCCTGAGACCTCGTTGGAGACGCTGCCGATCCAGTCGCGCCCCGCCGCAGCACCAGGTCCGTCTGCCTCTAGAGAACGCAGGCTTTCCCGCCGCTGCTGTTCCTCGCGTTCGTCCGCAGCGACCCGCTGGTAGAAGCGGCGGCCGTCGGAGCAATCGGAACCTCTTTCGGCGTCCGCGGAACCAGCCGCGCCGCTCTGCTCTTCGGGTTTGGGCACGGTCACTGCTTCTGACCCAGCCTGGTCATCGTTGGGGCTGGGCGACGGCTCTGGGTCCGCGGTTCCAGAGCCGCCCGGTCCTGGGTCCCTCATCTCTCTCACTCCCTGCCGATGTTCATGTCGCGGCCGGACGACTGAAGAGTGCCGGAACCGCTGACCTCCATTCGCTGTGCACCGATGTAGTCCCGGCCCACAGTGGGCGTCTGGCTGGGAGCCGGGGTGGGGGGATGAGGCTCCCCCGTAGCGGTGCCGACCGGTCCGTTCTCCGGAGGGCCGGTTTTCTCCGGGAAGTCCCCGTCCGGCATCTGCAGGTCGTGGACCTCGAAACGAGGTACATACAGATAAGCGTCGTAGGTTTGCTTTTTCACCTGCACTCGGACGGAACGGAAGTCGGACGGGCGCGGTTCGCCGGGGCCCTGCGTGATGTAGTCGCGGTAGACCTCCGTGGAGACGATCACCGCCAGGTCCGCGTCGGGCAGGGCTGCGAGTGCGGCGCGCACGGGGGCGGAGTCCCTGAGACGGGCCGGGAGGACGGCGTGCTGCCCGGGCCATCCGATCGCCCCGTCCAAGTGGATCGGCCCGACGTGCACGGCCAGGCGCAGGCGGATCCTCGTCCAGTGATCGTCGGCTCGCCTGCGGTTGTGGACGCCAAGAGCGGTGTCCAGCTCGCGGACGAAGACGTCCATGAGCGCCGCGACATCGGCGTCCCTGGGCAGGACGGCGAAAACGCCGTCCCCGCCCACCTGCCTCACCCATGCCTGCCTGTCGAGTTCCGCCCAGTCGGCCGCAGTGTCGAGTGAGTCGCCGAGGGCGCTCTGCAGAACTCGTTGTTCGGCGTCGTTACGACTGCTGTAGTCCTCGATGTCCGCGGTGACGAGCACCCGGTGCTCGGGGACGGGCCTGCCGGTCATCCTGACCTCCCTGGCTCGGTTTCGACGTCCAGGGTGAGCGCCGGCCGGGCAAACGAGGGCCGATAAATCAGGCTTCAGCGAAATCGCTCTGGCGCGCCTCAGGGCCGCCACGGGGGCAGGTCTGCGTAGGCCGCGAGCCTGTGCAGGTCGTGAATGATCAGCCGGCGCCGTCCCGGGCTGGTTACCAGCCCGAGTGCCGACAGTTCGCGCAGCGCCTTGTGGACCGTGTTCTCCTTGGCCCCGATCAAGCCTCCGATCTCGGCCTGGGTCAGCGGTATTCCGAGGTCCGTTCCGGTGGAGACGGGGAGGCCGTGGCGTTCGGCGAGTGCGAGCAGGACTCGTGCCAGGCACCGGGAGGCGTCATAGTTCGCGAAGTCCAGACGCCGCTGATTGGACCAGCGAAGACGTTCGCTGGTCATATGCGTGAGCGCGAGGGCGGCGTGGGGTCTGCGCCGGAGGAACTCCACGAAGACGAGGCCTCGGATCTGGCTCACGGTGCCACGTCCGCATGTGACGACGGTGGCTGAGCGCGGAGCGCCGTCCAGGGCGGCCATCTCCCCGATCAGGTCGCCGCTCACCCGGAGCGCGAGCAGGGCCTGACGCCCGTTCTCGGTCTGTGCCGTCACCTTGACCAGCGCATCCAGGAGCAGCCACACCGAACCGGTCGGATCACCCTGGCGGACGAGGACATGGCGCGCGGGAAAGGCGCGGATCTGTCCGATCTTCATCAGGTCTGCTCTGCACTCTTCCGGAAGCCGGCCGAGGAAGGTGCCAGAAGGCCAGCGACGTCCGGAGTTCGAACCATTCGGCATGATTCCCTCCGTCTGCAAATGCGTCAGGACCCAATCTTGCGCGGTTCCGCGCTGATCAGCTTCCCCGACGCTGGGGTCGGCCGTAGGCCAGCCCAGCAACCGTTGCCGTTTCCGCTTCGCTCAAAGTGCGAAGTCGTTCTCGGTGGGGAAACACTGCGGTCCCGCCGCATCGGACGGGACCGGGCAGGCATGGCCGATCAAGGGACGGTGACAGGTGCCGGCTCCTCGGTGTCGGGGATGAGGGCGGGGACGTTGCGGAGGGTGACCAGGGCGAAGACGGCGACCAGGACGGCGAGGCCGGCGCTGCAGGTGAGGGCGGCGTGCATGCCGTCCACGAAGGCGCCGCGGGCGGCGGCGGCGACCTGGGCGCCGAGCGCTCCGGGCAGGTTCGCGGCGGCCTGGAGCGCGCCGCCGAGGGAGTCGCGGGCGGCGGACGCGGCCGGGGCCGGGACGCCGGCGGGAAGGTCCAGGACGTTCCGGTACACCGCGTTCAGCACGCTGCCGAGGACGGCCATGCCGAGCGCGCCGCCGAGCTCGGTGGCCGTCTCGGAGATCGCGGACGCGGCGCCGGAGCGGTCCTTCGGCACCGACGCGAGGACGGTGTCGGCGGTGACCGTCATCGCCAGCCCCATCCCGATGCCCGACAGCAGCATCGCCGGGACCATCGTCCAGTAGGACGTGTGCAGGCCGATCGCCATGTAGAGGGCGAAGCCGCCGGCCGACAGCGCCATGCCCGCCGCCACGGCGCGGGCGCGGCCGAGCGCGTTGATGAGCGGCGGGGCGAGCGCGGCGCCGCCGATCATGGCGCCCGCGGCGCCGGGCAGGCCCGCCAGGCCCGCCCGCAGCGGAGACCAGCCGAGCGCGAGCTGGAAGAACAGCGAGAAGATCAGCGACTGGGCGACCAGGGTGAACATCGCGAACATGTTGGTGCCGACCGACCCGGAGAACGCGGCGTCGCGGAACAGCCGGATGTCGATGAGCGGCTCGGCCACCCGTCCCTGCCGGACGAGGAACGCCCCCAGGGCGAGCAGGCCGGCCAGCGCCGAGACGTAGACCGCGGGCTCGTCCACGCCGTGCGCGGCGGCCTCCTTGACCGCGTAGACGACGCCGAGGACGCCGGCGACCGACAGCGGCACGCTGATCAGGTCGAGGCGGCCCGGGGCGGAGGTGCGCGACTCGGGCAGCACCAGCGCGCCCGCGACGCACGCCACCGCCATCAGCGGCACGTTGATCATGAAGATGGAGCCCCACCAGAAGTGGTCGAGCAGGGCGCCGCCGACGACGGGTCCGAGCCCGACCGCGAGGCCGGCGACGCCGCTGAACGCGCCGACCGCCATCGTCCGCTCCTTCGGCTCGGTGAACGCGCGCCGCAGCAGCGACAGGCAGGACGGCATGAGCGTCGCCCCCGCGACCCCGAGCAGCGCGCGGGCCGCGATGAGCAGCTCGGCGTTCGGCGCGTAGGCGGTGAGGGCGGACGTGGCGGCGAACACCGCGGTCCCGATCAGCAGGAGCCTCTTGTGGCCGATGCGGTCGCCGACGCCGCCCATGGTGATCAGCAGGCCGGCCAGCGCGAACCCGTAGGCGTCGGCGATCCACAGGATCTGCGTGGCGGAGGGGTTCAGGTCGGCGGACAGGTGCGGGACGGCCTGGTTCAGCGCGGTCAGGTCGATGTTCGGCACGAGCGCGACGAGCAGGCATGTCGCGAAGGTGCCCCATTTGCGGGCGGAGGAGTTCATGCCCCGGAGGTTCGCGCGGCGCGCTGACCGTCCGCGCACCGTCCGCTGACGGCGGGACGGGGGCCCGGTCAGCCGCCGCCGAGCAGGGCGAAGGCCCGGTCGCGGGGGAGGGCCGAGGCCCGCGCGAAGGCCGCCTCGCGGGCGTCGTCGTCCAGCAGGCCGCGGACCCGGCCGAGGACGCGCTCGGTGTCGGGGTCGCCGGACACCGCGACGCCCCGCAGCGCCCGGCCCGCGCCGAGCAGCAGCGCCGCGCGCTCCCCGTCGCCCTCGCGGGCGGCCAGGCCCGCCAGCGCGGTCGCCGCGTCCGCCTGGTAGCCGAAGATCGGGTGGTCGAACGACATGTCCACCGCCTCGCGCAGCAGCGCCCGGGCCCGTCCGGTGTCGCCCTCGTCCGCCGCGAGCCACCCCAGCCCGACCAGCGCCGCGCCCCGCACGGCGGCGGCGATGAACCGCTCGGAGCCGTAGCCGGTCAGCGCCGCCTCGTACAGGGCCCGCGCCCCGGCCGCGTCCCCGCGCAGCCGCGCGACCGTGCCGAGCCCCAGGCAGCCTCCGGCGACCTTGTCCGGGGTGCCGGCCCGGCGCGCCAGCTCGGCGCCGCGCTCGTAGTCCGCCCGCGCCGCGTCGAGGTCGCCGGCGCGGATGTGGACGACGGCGCGCTGGTAGAGCAGGTCGGCGGTGTCCTCCAGGGCGCCGAGCTGGCCGACCAGGTCCAGCGCCTCGTCCAGCAGCGCGCGGGCGCGTTCCCGGTCGCCGCGCAGGGAGGCGAGCTGCGCGAGCGGGTCGAGCGAGTTGGCCGTGCCCCAGCGGTCCCCGCACGCCCGGAAACCGCGCACCGCCTCCTCGCACGCCTTCTCCATCTCGGCCAGGTCGCCGCCGAACTGGGCGAGGAAGCCGTCGCTCATCCGCACCAGCGCCCGCGTCCACGGGTCGTCCCCGACCTGCCGCTGGAAGACCTCGATGTCGGTGCGCTCGGGGCCCGCCGTCAGCGCCCACAGCACGATGACCGCCGGGTACCGGACGGGACGGTCGATGGCGCGCAGGAGCTCGGCGGCCCGGTCGAGCCACGCCACCGCGCGCTCGCCCGTGACACCGCCCGACACCGCGTTCGTGACGCACAGGACGTACTCCTCGTCGAGCCCCTCCGGCGGGTCGGTGCCGACCACGTCCAGCAGGTCCGACGCCAGCGCGGCGCCCTCGACGCGCCCCCGCAGCCACCAGTACCACGACAGCGGCGCGATCATCCGCAGCGCCGTCGCCGGGTCGGACCGGACGGTCCGCCGCAGCGCCGCGTGCAGGTTCCCGTGGTCGGCGGCGAGCAGTTCGAGCCACTCCAGCTGCTCGGCGCCCCGCAGGTGCGGCTCCGCGCGCCCGGCGAGCTCGGCGAAGTACTCCGCGTGGGCCCGTTCGAACCGTTCCGCCTCCCCGGCCGCGGCGAGCCGCTCGGCGCAGAACGCCCGGACGGTGTCGAGCATCCGGTACCGAGACCCGTCGCTCTGCACCAGCGACTTGTCGGCCAGCTCCACCAGCAGCTCGTCGGCGTCGTCCAGGCCGCACACGCCCATCGCCGCCTCCAGCGTCAGGCCCCCGGCGAACACCGTCAGCCGCCGCGCGAGGGTCTGCTCCGCCTCGTCCAGCAGGTCCCAGCTCCACTCCACGACCGCCCGGAGCGTCTGGTGGCGCGGCGGCGCCGTCCGGTTGCCGCGCGACAGCAGCCGGAACCGGTCGTCCAGCCGCGTCGCGACCTCCGCCACCGGCAGCGACCTCAGGCGCGCCGCCGCCAGCTCGATCGCCAGCGGCAGCCCGTCCAGCGCCCGGCAGATCCGCAGGACGGCCGCCGCGTTGCCCTCGTCCACCGCGAACCCGGGGCGCACCGCCGCCGCCCGGTCGAGGAACAGCCGCACCGCCGGATACCGGGGCAGCTCGGCGAGCGCCGCGCCCGGGGGCGGCAGCTCCAGCGGCGGCAACGGCCGCAACGCCTCACCGGTGATCGCGAGGGCCTCCCGGCTGGTCGCCAGCACCCGCAGCTCGGGGCAGGCGCTCAGCAGCCGGTGCGCCAGCTCCGCGACGGCCGCGACCACGTGCTCGCAGTTGTCCAGGACGAGCAGGACCCGCCGCCCCTCCAGCGCCGTGACCAGCCGCTCCACCGTGTCCGGCGGCTGCTCGCCGGGCGCCGGACGCATCCCGGCCTCGCGCAGCCCGAGCGCTCCGAGCAGTGCCTTGCCGACGTCGCCGGAGACGACGGGCGCCAGGTCGACGAAGCAGACCTCGCCGCCGTCCCGCGCCGCCGCCTCGATCGCCAGCCGCGTCTTGCCGGCCCCGCCCGGCCCGAGCAGCGTGACGAGCCGCCCGTCCGCGAGCATCCTCCCGACGCGGCGGAGCTCCTCCTCCCGCCCGATGAAGCTCGTGAGCTGCGCCGGCAGGTTCGCCCGGACGGCCGCCGGGGCCTCCCCGCGCAGGATCGCCAGGTGGACGTCCGCCAGCTCCCGCGACGGGTCGGCGCCGAGCTCCTCGGCCAGGACCTCGCGCCCGTCCTCGAACACCGCGAGCGCCTCGGCCTGCCGCCCGCTCCGGTGCAGCGCCCGCATCAGCAGCGCCCGCGCCCGCTCCCGCAGCGGCTGCGCGTCCACCAGGTCCCGCAGCGCCGCGACCGCCGCCCCGGGGTCCTCCGCGAGCAGCGCCTCGCCGTACTCCTCGACGGCGCAGGCCCGCTCCTCCTCCAGCCGCGCCGCCTGGCCCGCCGCGAAAGGCACGCCCACGCCCGCCAGCGCGGGGCCGCGCCACAGCCCGAGCGCCTCCCTGAGCAGGCCGGCCGCCTCGTGCCGCCCCGCGGCCTTGGCGTCCGCCACGAGCCGCTGGAACCGGTGGACGTCGACGTCCTCCCGCCGCACGGCGATCCGGTACCCGGCGGGCGTCCCCTCGACCAGCGCCGGATCGCCCAGCCCCCTCCGCAGCCGCGACACCTGCGACTGCAGCGCGTTGGCGGCCCCGCTCGGCGGCTCCTCCCCGTACAGCCCGTCGATGAGCCGCTCGACCGGGACGAGCCGCCCCGCGTCCAGGAGGAGCATCGCCAGCAGCGCCCGCACCAACGGCCCGCCCACCGGGACGACCGCCCCGTCCGCTCGGACCTCGACGGGCCCCAGAACGCCGAACTGCATCCCCCGATTCTTCCGCATCACGGGGGTTCCACGGACCTCCGGCGGCACCCGCCATGACCGAGCACCGGCACGATTCCCCAGTGGTTACTGACGCGCTCACCGCAAGCCCCGCCGCCAGGCGGGTGACTCGACCCTGACAAACCGGAAGCGACGTTCCCGGACTTTTCGGGGGTTAACGCTGTTCTTGTGGTGTTCGGCGGGGGTTCCTCCGGTCCGGTGGCCGTGGGGGCCGCCGGACCGGAGGTCGTTCACTCCTGGTCACGGCCCGTCTCGGGCGGTGACGCATCCATCAGATTCTGGGGTGATCCCGCTTCTGCTGTTGCTCCAGCAAGGCGGTGAAGACCTGTTCCAAGGTCTGGCCCGGCTCGACGGTGATCCCGTGCACGGGCACCGGGGCGTCCCGAAGCAGAGCCAGCCGGTGGGCGAGCTCCACGAACTCCTCTGGCGTCCGCTCACGCGGCCACAGCCATTCGAGCTCCGCGGTCACCAGCTCCAAGCTCATGCCCGGACGAACGAGGAAAGTCACTCCTCGATCGAGTTCGAGCTGCACGGGGCGGTTCTGGTTCTCCACCGCGTTGAAGCCGATTTCCGCCAGTTCACGGGGACCTGTCATGGCCGGGAGGGGGATGCTCTCCACCCTTTCGGTTTCCTGGTCCACTTCTGCTCCCTTCCTCTGCGTTGTCACGTGGCGCGCCAAGCGGCGTGCCACGCGGCGGCGGCTCCGACAGCCGTCGCGCTGTTGACCGTCCGGCCCCGCACTTCGAAGTCAATTCCGGAAGGCGTTTCGGAGGGGCCGGTGGAGCGCGCAGAGCGCGGAAGTATGGGTGCGCGGAGAAGGCCGGAAAACAGTGATCCCCGGGGCGGCGTGCCCCGGGGATCGACCTCAGACCGGCCGGCTCGTCACCGGTTGGTCGTGCTGGGCGTGGCGTCCGCGGAACCCGTGCAGGACGGGTACTCCTTGAACACCATGCGCGTCAGGTTGGGCCGGCACGCCGGGAGCACGTCGGCCGGGACGTTCACCTTCCAGAGCATCGAGATCGACTGCCCCGTGACGTCGAGCTTCCGGAGGGCGTCGCTGTCCTTCGACGCGATCTCCAGGTCGCCCTGGTCCTCGTCCGGCAACGCGAGGACGAGGAACGGGCCCTGGGGCCCGTCCGCGAACGCGCCGACGACCTTGCCGGGGCGGAGCGAGACGTCGGAGGTGGTGGCCTCCGGCTGGCTGGTGGACGGCTCCGCGGTCGCGGTCGTGCTCGCGACGGGGGTCGTGGGCTCGATGGGAGCGGTCGCCGACGGCGGCCACTCGTTGTTCGGGGTCTCCGAGGAGGACTGGGAGGAGCACCTGGCGGCCACGAGGACCGCGAGGAACAACGCCGCTACTCCGGCGCCCCTGAGGAGCTTGCGTACCTTCATGGTTTGTTTGTCAGTTGACAGGTCCGACGCGACGCCGGACACGCGTATGCCACTGACCCTTTCGCGAGGGACCGTCCGGGCTCCGGCCGCGTTGACCACCGCTGACCGGACGCAGGGAGGAACCGCCTGGTCCGGGTTCGCCGGAGTGTGCGGCGGAGGGCTCGTCTTCCACACCATCGCCGCCGGCGCCGTCCACCGCGCGAAAGAAGTGATCCCCGGGGCGGCGTGCCCCGGGGATCGACCTCAGACCGGCCGGCTCGTCACCGGTTGGTCGTGCTGGGCGTGGCGTCCGCGGAACCCGTGCAGGACGGGTAGTCCTTGAACACCATGCGCGTCAGGTTGGGCCGGCACGCCGGGAGCACGTCGGCCGGGACGTTCACCTTCCAGGCCTCCGAGATCGGCAGCGCCGTCACGTCCAGGTTCCGGAGGGAGTCCTTGTGCGCCGACGCGTACTCCAGGTCGCCCTGGTCCTCGTCGATCGGCGCGAGGACGAGGAACGGACCCTCGGGCCCGTCCTCGAACGCGGCGACGACCTTGCCCGGGCGGACCGAGGTGTCGGAGGCCGTGGCCTCCGGCTGGCTGGTGGACGGCGACGCGGACGGCGTCGCGGTCGCGGTCGTGCTCGGGTCCGCGACGGTGGTCGCGGGCCCGGCGGGGGCGGTCGCCGAGGACGGCGGCCGCTCGTTGTCCGGAGTCCCCGAGGAGGACTGGGAGGAGCATCCGGCGGCCACTCCGGCTACGACGAGCGCCGCCGCTACAGCGGTGGCCCTGAGGACCTTGAGCGCGGAACCGAGCCGGATACCGAGAAATACGTTCATGGTTTGTGTGTCAGTTGACAGGTCCGACGCGACGCCGGACACACGTATGCCACTGACCCTTTCGCGAAGGACCGTCCGGCCTCGGGCCGCGTTGACCACCGCTGACCGGATCTGGGGGAGAACCGCCTGGTCAAGGCGCACGCCCTCGGCCCGATCCGGCCGGACTCCGGCCGCGGCCGCCTTGCCGAGCGGGCCGGGTCCGGCACGGTAGAGCCCAGCACCCGTGGTGAAGCACGGGGTCTCCTACAACCGACCGGCGCTCGTGAAGCACGAGCGCCCCAACGCAAACCGGGAACAACCATGAAGAGATTCGTCCTGAACGGGCTGCTCGCGATCGTGATCGGCGCCTTCGCCGGCGTGTTCGGCGGAGGGCTCGTCGAGCACCTGTTCCACACCTCCTACCTCGCCGAGATCTTTCACGGCTTCGGCGGCGCTCCGGCGGGGTCCGCCTGCTCCGGCTACATAGCCGACATGGTCGGCCCCGGCGCCTCCGACCGCTTCATCGCCGGCGCCCTCGGCGGCTTCGCCGGTTTCGTCGGCGCGATCGTCCGCGACGCCTACCGCGCCGCCTACGGCGCGGCGAGGCCCAGGGACAACTGCGGGCGCATCGTCGCAGGCGGTCTCGTCTTCGCCGTCGTCGGCGGCGTCGCGGTCCTCGTCGCGGCCGGAGGCTTCGGTCTCCTCGCCGCCTTCACCGTCATCGGCGGCTTCGCCGCCGGCATCGTCGTCGGCGAAGCGTTCGCCGACTTCTGAACGACCCGCGGGGCCTGGCGACGCCAGGCCCCCGTTCCGTCCCGCCCGGCATGCCTCGAGCGTTCAAACGTACGGCCGCGTCTGTACGAGATAGGGTCGGCGCTGTGGTGCGAGGGGACGTGATCAGCGGCCGGTACCGGCTCGGCGACGAGATCGGCCGGGGCGGGATGGGGATCGTCTGGAAGGCGTTCGACCAGTCGCTGGAACGCCACGTGGCGATGAAGCGGCTCCAGGTCCCGGACGGCCTGGCCGAGGAGGACCGGGACGCCCTCAAGGGCCGGTTCCTGCGGGAGGCCCGCGCCGCCGCGAGGCTGGAGCACCCCGCGATCATCAATGTGTTCGACGTCGTCGACGACGCGGCGGGCCCGTGGATCGTCATGCAGTACGTCCAGGGCCGCTCCCTGGAGGAGATCGTCCGCGACGACGGTCCGGTCCCCGTCGCCAGGGCCGCCCAGATCGGGCTCGCCGTGCTGGAGGCGCTGGACCGCGCCCATGCGGCGGGCATCCTGCACCGCGACGTCAAGCCCGCCAACGTCCTGATCGCCGATGACGGCCGTGTCGTCCTCACCGACTTCGGGATCGCGGCCGTTTCCAACGCCACCGCGTACACCAGGACGGGCGGTTTCGTCGGAACGCCCGTCTTCATGGCCCCGGAACGATTCCGGACCGGCACGCCGGGCCCGGCATCGGACCTGTGGTCATTGGGGGCGACCCTCTACATGGCGGTGGAGGGCCATCCGCCGTTCCGGGCCGATGAGCTGGAGGCTCTCATCGGCCAGCTCCTCATGGGGGACGACCCCGCGTTCGTCCGGTCCGGCGCGCTGAAGCCGGTCTTGAGGGGCCTCCTGGAAAGAGACCCCGGCAAACGCTGGACCTCGGTGCAGGCCGCGCAGGAATTGAAGGCCGTCCGGGACGGGCGAACTCCGACAAGGCCGCTGGTGAGGAATGCCGGACATGGGAAACCGGGAAAGGGCGCCCTGGCCATCGCGGGCCTTCTCGTCCTTCTCATTCCCCTCGTCATCGTCACGATGGCGGGCGGGGTGAAGCTCCCCTTCCAAGGGTCGTCCGACTCGGGTTCGAAGGACGAGTTCGAGTCGATCCCGGACGCCTGTGCCATCGTCAGCGAGGGCCCGGCCCTCAGGGAGACCCTGTCCAACCCCGACGAGAGCGAGATCCTGGACTGGGGCCCCTACCAGAATCATGAAGACGCCGACGCCTGCACGTGGAGCGACGTCGTCACCGACAACGGCAGTTCCAAGACCGTCGATGGCACGCTCGCGATCCGTGCCTCGCTCCTTCGGAGAGCCACGGTAACCGACCTGCTGACGTGGACCAAGGTCCCCGGCCTCGGAGACGAGGCGGTCCGGAAAAGTCGCCTTGGTGACGGGCAGAGCGGCTGGCACGCCGAAATGGTCATCTTCACCCTGCGGAACGCCGAGATAGGCGTCTACCTCAGCGAGGCCCCTTCGCTGCGCACGGACGAGAAACGGCGAGCCAAGGTCCTCGAGATCGCCGAAATCATCGAAAGGGCCCTCAGAGAGAAGCTCTGAACCCATCGGATCCGCGGGCATACCGCCGGATCAGCACGTCGAGTGGAACAGGCCGCCGACGGCCGTGGACCGGGCTAGCTCGTTGTAGAGCCTCACGGCGGCCGTGGTCTCCTCCACGTGCACTTCGACCCCCGCTTCCTCCAGCAGCCTGAGAGTTTCCGGCATGGTCTGCAGACGTAGTTCCATGCCGCGGCTGAGCACGATGACCGTGCACCCGTGGTCAAGGAGTTCCTGGACGTCTGCGGGCTGTATCCCGGGTTGGTGACCCGTCCCGGTCTCCGACCAGTCCCAGGCGCGGCCGCCGCCGGGGTAAAGCTTGAAATCCTTGCCCGGTTCGAGGCCCTCGACTTCCATACGGCCCCATGAGACATGTGTGATCTGAGGTGATGTCGTCATCGCGGATTCTCCCCGTCCCATGGCATGTCCGATCTTCAGAGCAGTATGGCCGGACCCGCGCTCGGGCGCCCTTCGCGCGGTCAGACCGTTGCCGTTTCGCGCGGACATGGGTCAGGCAGCGCCGATGGCGCTCGGATTCCGCCGTGAAGTGAAGCTAGGGGGACAGCCCGATCCGGTAGAGCGCCAGGGCGGCGAATCCGAGAAGTGACCGATCCCAAGGGAGCGGGAACGCGGTCGCGCTGATCTCATCGGCACGGTCCTGCGCCTCGGCGAGCACCTGCCATCCGGCATCGGGCATCCGATCGCCGAGCCGGATCGCGAGAGCGACGGCCGCGGTGAGCCGGACGCCGAAGGTCCCGGCGGTGAGCAAGGTCGTCAACCGGTCGTCGATCGCCGGTTCGTCCGGGCCGAGATAGCCGAGGCTGAGGTTGGCGCTCGCGCGCGCCACCCGGTGCTCCCCGGTCTCGGGGATCTCCATCAGGTGCGTGACCACGGGCCGGGTGGCGGGAAACCAGGCCAGCAGCTCAGCCGCCATCGCGGCGATCATCGGGTCGGGATCCCGGGTCCAGGCGACGAACCGGTCGCTGATCGCGGCGGCCGCGAGGTAGGCGTCGCGGTCCCAGGACACCGCGACCGCATCGCACTCCCCGGGCTCGGCGTCCTCGTCATAGAGCCAGCCCACGACCGTTGCCACGTCGGTGCTGGTCACGTTGTCGGCCTGCGCGAACGCACGGTCGGGCTCGAACGGGAGGCAGGTGTCGTCGCGGTCTCCGAGCGCGACGGCGCGGAGCAGATCGACCACCGCCGCACGATCAGGCGTTGCCGGATCGTCCGCCAGCTCGGTCAGGAACGGAACGACATGACAACTCACCTGCCAGCGGGTTCCTTGGTGATAGACGTTCCCCCTCAGCCGGGCATGAGCCTGGTGACGTTCCTCGGCGTCTGCCGACAGAAGCGCTGCGAGCTGGCCGGGGACGTCGTCAGCCGGGCCGTACGCGTGGTGGAGGCCGGCCCAGTCGACCGCCTTCAGGCCGTCCAGCGGGCTTCTTGCCGTGGTGCTCACGATGACCGCCCGGTCTGCTTCCGGTGCCGCATCTCCGGCAGGGGCGCGGGTGCCTCCGTCTCCGGGACGGCGTGGAAGGCCTCGATGACGTAGGCGGCGAAACGGCGGGACGCCTGGAGCCGGGCGTCGTGCGGTGCGTCCTGCAAGCCCCGGTGGGCCATGAGCATGAGGACCAGGTCGTCGACGACGAATCCGGGGCGCAGGCGGCCGGTCTCCTGGGCGCGGCGGGCCGACTCGGCGACCGCCCGCAGAGTCCGCTCCCGGTCGGCGGCGAAGTCCATGGCCTCGGGGAAGGCCGCCATGAAGGCGTCGGCGAACCCCCGGCTGCGGGCGTGGAGTTCGCAGATCCGCTCGACCAGGCTCCGGAACCCGTGCCACGGGTCCGGGTCCGCGAGGGCGTCGCGGACGATGGCCTGGCAGGCCCGCCGCTGCTCGTCGAAGGCCTCCACGATCAGCGCCCGCTTGGTCGGGAAGTGCCGGTACAGCGTGGCCGGGCCGACGTCCGCGTGCCGGGCGACCTCCCGCATCGGCGCACCGAGGCCCTCCTCGCCGAACACCGCGCGGGCGGCGGCCAGGATGCGGGCCCGGTTGTCGCGGGCGTCGGAACGCGCGGTGTGAGGCAAACGGCCGGTCATCGCCTCTCACTTTAACCAGTCGGACGGGTGCGCCCATTACGTTCCGAAGCCGGTGGCCCGCCCCACCCCAGAGCCCGCCCGGCCTGGGGCAGGTTCGCCGTCCACGGCCGCCACGGCCGTGACCCGTCCCATGCATCCCCCTGGAGGAACCAGGATGAAAGCCGTCGTGATCAGGAAGTTCGGCGCCCCCGAGGGGCTGGAGGTCGTCGACCTGCCCGTGCCCGTCGCCGCCCCGGGGCAGGTGCGGATCGCCGTGGAGGCCATCGGGGTGGGCGGCGTGGACGCCGTGATCCGCCGGGGGACGCTCGCCGCCCACGGCTTCCGCGAGGGCCATCTCCTTGGCAGCGAGGTCGCGGGACGCGTGACCGCCCTCGGAGAGGGCGTGGACGCCTCGTGGACGGGGCGGCGCGTGTGGGCGTTCACGGGCCTGGCCGGCGGGTACGCCGAGCAGGCCGTCGCCGCTGTCGAGGACGTCCTGCCGCTCCCCGACGGCCTGACCGGCGCCGACGCGGTGACGCTCGGCGGCTCCGGCGTGGTCGCCCATTTCGTCCTGGACCGGGCCCGCCTCGCGCCCGGCGAGGCGGTGCTCGTGCGCGGCGCGGCGGGCAGCATCGGCATCACGGCGGTCCAGCTCGCGGCCAGGATCGGGGCCGGCGCGGTGGCGGTCACCACCTCGTCGGCCGAGCGCGGCGCCCGCCTGCGGGACCTGGGCGCGACCCACGTCCTCGACCGATCCGGAGATGGCGGCCCTGGCGCGCCGTCGGGCTTCGACGTGGTGCTCGACGTCGTGGGCGGACCCCGCCTTCCTCATTTCCTGGACATGTTGCACCCCAACGGGCGGTTCATAGCCGTCGGAGTGGTCGGCGGACAGCCCCCGGCAGATTTCGGCATGCGACTGATGGACGCCTTCCGCAGGTCCCTGTCATTCGCCACCTTCAGCTCCGACACCGTCCCCGGCCCAGAGAGGCAGGCCGTGCGGACGTCCCAGTTCGCCGAGGCCGCGAACGGGGACCTGCGCACGGCCGTCCACGAGGTGCTGCCACTGGACCAGGCGGCGTCAGCCCACCGGAAGATGGACGCGGGCGAGGTGTTCGGCAGAATCGTCCTGACCCCCTGAGCCGGGCAGAACGGGAACGCGGTCCAGCCACTCCGCGCTCACCGATCACCGGATCCCCGCTTAGAGGTCATCACAAAATGTGCATGCGATGCGACACGGCGTGATGTCCGGGTTTGGTGT
Source organism: Actinomadura sp. NPDC000929 (assembly GCF_040492065.1). Lineage (NCBI taxonomy): Bacteria > Bacillati > Actinomycetota > Actinomycetes > Streptosporangiales > Thermomonosporaceae > Actinomadura > Actinomadura sp. NPDC000929. The sequence continues at coordinate 17,630 of NZ_JBEUPA010000045.1, forward strand.
GGGCGGGTGCGTTCGTTGTCTCAACGAGGGTTCCGTTCCGTCCGGCTCGTTGTGCGTCTCCGGGCCTTCAAGGACGCTGCCGGGTGCAGGCCGACGATGAAGGACTGAGCGCCGGAGACACGGACGCCTTGGACGTGGACCGGGACGAGGCCGTGCCGGATGGCGTCGGTCAGTGTTTCGGAGGTGGGCAGGAGGAGCACGGCCTTGCCGTCCGGAACCAGTACGCGGCGAAGCTCTGTCCACCAGCGGGACGGTGAGTCGGCGAGCAGCCCGCCGGGGTGGACTTGGGCGCCCCAGGGCGGGTTGCACAGGACGCGGTCGACGCTGGCGTCGGGGAGGGGAAGGCGGCCGGCGTCGCCGCGGTCCACGCGGACGGGCACGGCGGAGGCGTTCGCCCGTGCCGCCGCGACGGCGTCGGGAGAAAGGTCGAAGCCGTACAGGCGGGCGCCGGGCCGGGCGAGCGCGGCCTCGATCAGCAGGGTTCCCGCGCCGCAGCACGGGTCCAGGACGGTGTGGTCCGGGCGGATGCCTGCCAGCAGGGCCATGGCCGCGGCCAGCGGCGGGTGCAGGGTTCCCTTGATCATCCGCTGCTTGTAGGCGCGGCGGTGCAGCGGCCGGTCGCCGACCCGCATCATGAGCGCGGCGTGCGCGCCGTCCAGGGTCAGCCGCCACCCCCAGGACCCCGGCGGAGGCGCGGAGCCCGTTCGCCGCGAGTGGTAGGGGACGCCGAGCCGCCCGGCCAGAGCCATGCCCACGGCGTCCTCGGCGTCGTACCGGCTGAAGGTGCGCCGCCCGAGGAAGGAGGCGGAGACATCGATGCCCGGCACCTCGGCCGGCGCCCGCGTCAGCGCGCGGCGCAGGCGCACCAGTAGATCGGTGTCGGCCAGGGCGGCGAGTTCGGCGAGGGCGTGCAGGTCATGCTTGGTCGTCCCGATGTCGGGTCCGCGCGCGGCCGACAGGAACAGGTCGTCGGCCGTGCGCAGCGCCGGGATCGGCTCCGGCCTCGACGAGCGCAGACGGAAGTGGACCTCGCGATGACCGAGGCGGGTGACGGAACCTAGCCCCGACTCCAGGATCTCGGCGGCGACTTCGGGCTCCAGGCCACGCACGCAGCGGGCGACCAGGCGGGCGCGCGGAATGCGCATGATGATCGTTCTTCTCCCACGTCAGCACCCGGGGCAGCGCTCCGCCGCCCCGCCTCGCCGACGACGGGTGATCCTCGCTTCGCCGACGGCGTGCTAACGCAGGTGGAAGAAGAACGTCATGAGCGGCAGTCTAGGCCCTTCTCCACATCCGCCTCCCGACGCCTCGTCCGCTGATTCTGTTACGACCTCTCAGGGCGGATCACTTCTTGTAGGGGGCCACCTTCTCGCGCAGCTCCTGCATGGTGCCCTGGAGGAGCTGCCTGAGCCGGTCACGGTCGGTGCCGTCGGCGTCGGCGTAGTCGTCGATGTCGATGAGCTGCTTCTTGGTGGCGGTGATCGAGTTGAGCTGGTGGTCCAGCTTGACGTCACCGAACCACGGGCTGCGCAGCATGTTCGCCATGTCGGTGCGGAACATCGCCACCAGGTCGTCGGGGTCGGCGATGTGGTTCTTCACCTCCGCGACGAACGTCAGCGTCGCCTTGCTGCCCAAGACGGCCTGTTGCAGCACGCCGTCCCCGGTCTTGCGGTCCAGCACGATCGTGAAGCTGTAGAGGACCGGGTCGCCCACGGGCTTGAACCGCACGTACTGCAGGTCCCCGCCGGACTTGATCCCGATGACGGGGCATCCCAGGTGCGCCATCGTGAACACCATCTCGCCGATGAGGGCCTCGTCCTTGCTCTCCCGCTCCTCGGCGTTGTTCTTGAACTTGTTGATCATCGAGAGCATGTCGTTCCTCCGGTTCAGGCGGCGATGCGGCCGTGCAGGTACTTCGCGCAGGCCTGGGTGACGGCGGCGATGTGCTCCTGCAGGACGGGGTACTTCACCGTGTAGTGGTCGGCGAAGTACGGCTCCAGGTCCAGCAGCAGGGGCACCTGCACGTAGACGTAGCCGGTGGCGAGATCCGCGTCGACGGTGAACACGCCGGGTTCCCCGACGTCCAGGAAACCGCTCTTCACCTCGGACTTCAGCGCCTGCCACACCGTCCGCGCGTCCCGCACGTACTCGCCGTAGGCGATCGTCACGGCCGCGTGCTGGCCGAGCGTCTTGGCGGCCATGACGGTGCCGGCCCGGTGCGTGAGCTGGAACATCAGCCGGTGCTTGTGCTGCCGGTGCTGGAACCGCAGGTAGTGGTGGTTGCCGTCGGAGTTCAGATCGATGAGCGCGTTGCCCTGGGCGACCGCCGCGGTGATCACGGCGCCGACGAGCAGATCGTCGATCTCGCGGGTGTGGAGCTCTTCGGAGAAACGCTGCCAGCTGCGGTTGACCAACCGGCCGAAGACCTGGTCGAGCTGCTCGGTCACGGGCACCTTCCGTCCAGTGGGATCAAGGAATGGTGGTGAGACTCCTCGCCCACCCATCCGGTTTCACGATCTGCCGTTCGAACAGCCTGGACCTCGCTTCGAGCCCGCCGCCGCGAGTGCCGGCTGTGCCGCGCCGCTAATGCTGCACGACGAACCGTCCTGTCTGCACCTCTTCAGACCGTTCCCCATCGTCCCGCGCGTCCAGCCGGTTCTGAGAACGCCCCGGGCCGGCGGCGGCTGAGCAGCTCTCGCAGAGCGTCAGGGGCGGGAGGCCGGGTGACCCGATGTGCGCGGCTTGCGACTGATCGGATTCTCCGGACTGTACCGCTGGGGTGACTGAGCTGCGCTCCCCACCGGAAAGAACGGGACAAACAAGGAGTGAAATCATATGCGTGAGTACACAGACGAAATAGTGCTGACCGTGGGCGTCGCGGAGGGCTGGGCGGATCGCGAAGAGGATCCGACCGAGATCAACTGGACGATCCGGCAGCGCGTGGCCGCGATCCCCTTCGAGGTGATCAACGGCCGTCCGGTCAACCCCTGCGAGAAGACGTCCATCCAGCGTGGCCGCAACAAGCTGGGCCGCTGGGGCGAGAACCTGACCGGCGATGGGCTCGCGTCGGTTCTGGACGAATTCGGCGACCGCTGGGTTCTCCTGGTCGACCGGAACCGCGGTCGCGGCTGGGGACTGCCCGGCGGCTTCCAGAACCCGGGGGAGACCGCCGTGGACACGGCGTGCCGCGAACTGGGAGAAGAAGCAGGCGTGGACCTGCGGGGCCTGGCGTGGCGGTCGACACCGCCGCGCTACGTGCACAGCAAGCGCGCTTCCGACGAGGCGTGGAACGTCACCGTCCTGTGCACGGTGGACCTGGGGACCCTGAACCGGGCCGACTTCCCGCGGACCACTCCCCGGTCCGACGCGAAGAAGGCGGCCTGGGTACGTGCCAACACCCTCCAGGAACTGACCACCGATCTGAAGGCCGTCCATGGGGGCGAGGTGACCTCCAAGAACCACGCCGGGATGCTCACCGACTGGTTCGCGGCAGCCTGAAGACCGCGATCGAGCAGGAGGGGCGGGTGACCGACCTTCCTGGCACCACCGGGCCGGCTTCCTCATTCTTCTGAGGTCGTCGGCTGATCCATGCGCGATTCAGGGCCCGGCGTGCACCGCCGGGCCCTGACGTTCTCCTCGAAAATCTCTCGCTGAAGCCGACCCGAGGCATCCCCAGTCCGTCGCCGGCCGGATGGGTGTAGTGATCCTGGTGTCGACCGGTGCATTGCGCAGGGCAGAGGCGCCGCACTCATCGCATCGGTCAGCAGCGCGCAACTCGGTTCCTTGCGGCGGACACCTGACGGGTTTGAGAAGGGGCGTCGCCCCGCGAACTTCAGGCCGCGGGGCCGAGCGGCCAGGGGACCGGCGGCGCCCCAGCCCGTCCCCCAGCGATCCCGCTGCTGGTGTGCGATTACCTCAAGAGGACTGCGGGGCCTCCAGAGCCTCCACTGGGAGCGCGGGAGCGTCCGCCTCCGCTGTGGCATCGGCCGGAGCAGCGTGGCGACGGGGGTGGAACACCCAGCCGCTCAAAAGCACGAACCGCACCACGGTGGCCACCGCGTAGGAGACCAGCATCGCCCCGACCTCCACGGCACGAGGGGCGGACGGCGCGAGCAGATGCACCAGGCCGAGCCCGGCGCTGCTGAGCCCCAGCCCGATCAGGAAGACGACGCCGCCCTCGATCTGGTGCCGCAGCGCCCCCTCCGACCCCACGACCCCGAACGTGTAGCGGCGGTTCGCCGCCGTGTTCGCGACAGTGGTAACCACCAGCGAGAGGGCGTTGGCGGCCAGCGACGGCATCACGGTGCGGAACACGAGATAGAGCAGAAGCCAAGCGACCGTGCACAGTGCGCCGATCACAGCGAACGCCGACAGGTGCCGCGCCAATCCCTTGAACAAGTTCCGCTCTCCGATTCTCTGATGAGGCAGGCCGCCGAAGGGGTGCGCGACGGCTACACGCCAGTGACGACCGTCCAGGCTCCGCGAACCGGCGCAAGCTAATCAGACCCAACACCATAGAGAAGCTCGGCGGCAGGAGCATACGGCTGGCCGTCACCCGCGCCTGTTCCTGAGCCTCGCCGCGGCGTCGTCGGTGGGGCGGTACCCGCGGACGGACCGCCCGCGCCGGCGCTGGTCCGCCGGGGACAGGAGATCCTCGCCGAGGGAGTCGAGGGCGTCGTCGAGGTCGGCCGCCGAACCGATGTCCTTGATCTTTCGCAAGGGCGCATCCGAAACCCGGTCGCCAATAGCGATCTCCGTCAAAACATGCTTGGTTCTCGTATCCTGCTTCGGCCTGATTCAGGGATTGCAGACACAGCGACCCGAACGGTTCGTCCGGACGAAGGCTTAGATCTCGGGATCCATGACGCGTTCACGCTCGCAATGCCTCCCGGCAAGCCACCTAAGCCGGGTCGGAGCTGACTCTAGCCGGGGACGGCGCCACGCGGAGGACAGGGGGAGTACCCCTGGCCTTGAGACGAGGCCGTCGTCTCAAGGCCGTTTAGTTGCAGAGGTCAGGGGCTCTCCGCGCGGATCTCGTCCAGGAACTTCCGCCACTCCCCGCCGGTGAACTCCAGAATTGGGCTCTCGCCGTAGTGCTTGGTGTCGCGGACTCCGATCGTGCCGTCGGTGGCCCGACCGACCTCGACACAGTGCCCGTCGGGATCGCTGTGGCGTGACTTGCGCCAGCTGTGAAAGTCCTTGGTCATGTCCCCGATCCTGTCTCGTCGGCGAGCCTTCTGGCTACCCGTTCGAGGAAGGTGATGCTGTCCTCACGGGACAGAGCAGCCTCCCGGAGGCGGTCGTACATGCCGATATACCGCACCACCTCGGCGCGCTGGTTGAGGATGACGTCTGTGGTGACCGTGTCGACTACCGCCATGGGAGGGTCACCAGGCTCGGGGAACGTGTACAGATAGAAAGACGATTTGGGAAGCAAGCCTCCCGGGATGCTGGCGTTGTGGAGGAGTACGCGAACTGTGATTCGCTCCTGCTCCGAGACCACCCGCACCATGTGTTCGAGTTGGGCTGCCATCGTTTGTGGCGGCACAGTCAATCGATGGATTACGCACTCGTCCAAGATGGTTTCGTATGTAGGGCCGTCCTGCCTGAGCAGTTCGCGTTGCCGGTTCACACGGGCTTCGGTCAGCCGCTCAGGCTGATAGTTGAGGCTCCTCTGACTCTCGTCGAGCTTGATGAGAGCCTCGATGAACGGACGGCACTGTAGAGCTCCAGGCATCGCGGTCTGGTCGTAGCTGCGGACAGTACCGGCGTTGTATTCGAGGTCGGCCGCGACCTTCTGCCGGGGACCCATGGACACCCCGTACCGGTCCCACCAGCCCTTCTGACCTGCTTCCCGGGCCAGCTTGCAGATCCGGTCGTATTCACTGCCGGTGACCTCTAGAGCGTCGAGCATGTTCATGATCTCGGTGAGGTCGGGGCGAATCTGGGCGTTCTCGAGGCGGGTGATCTTTGTCCGGGAGTGGAAGACGAGGCGTGCGAGACCGTCTGTCGTGAGGCCGCGGCTCTCGCGGAGTTCGCGGATCTCGGCCGCCAGCCGGCGGCGGCGGACGTAGGGGCTGGGCATGGCCGTCCTCCCGATATCGCGTCGGACACAGTCCGTATTGATCGCTAACTCACTGCAATCGAACGTTGCCCGGCAATAGTAGAGTCACGCCCCGACAAAACTCCGTCACGCCAACGCGAGAGCCAAAATCCGCACGTGCAACAAATGGAAGTTGCAGCTCTCGTCAGCCCGATTCGGTCAAATAAGGCCAGTTTGTTAAAGCTCATACCTGGGCGTACCGGAAATGCGCGACAAGTCCCGAGGGGGCGAGCTGCCTCCTCCTGGAGGCTAGTTCGGGTTTCGTGGCACCAGGAGAGGCTCATCAAGGCGTCATGGTCCGTACGGCTCTCCTACAACGGTCGCAACCACCATGAACGGGCCATGAGCCCGGCCAATGCGGATGGGCGACCATCCAGCTGCGTTCGTCAGGACGAGGAAGGGGTCGAAGCGGAGGCTTCGTCTCGCCGCGCCGCAAGCCACTCTTCGGTATAGGAGGTGACCTCGTCGATGAACTGCTCCAGCCCAGCCCGATCGAGATCCATCTCAGCGACGAGGTAGAGCAGGATGAAGACCTGGGCGTACAGCACGGTCTTCGCATCGTCTGGCCCAGTTTCCTGGAGTGGCGATGCGCCAACGGCACGGCGGATCACTGATTCGGCAGCAGAGGGATTTATCAGCCCCTCGTCATCCTCAGCCTTGATTCGCATGTCGGCTACGAGTCGGACGATTTCCTCGGCATTATACGTGGGCGAAAAGCGTCGGCGCAATGCGACATGGAACGCGCCGTAGAGCAGCGACATATATCCGGCTGCCGTCTCGTCGTCCACCAGAATCTTGTCCTCCAGGAGTGCCCACGCTTCCGGCCCTTCCAATAGGAAAGACCGCAAGGCAAGAATGTTCTCCTCTTGGATTTTAATGGCGGAGTAGTCCATCATGCTAGCAATTGGTCAGCGAGATGTCTTGCTTCTACCAGAAAAGCGTCGAGTTCCGCGTCCGTGTATTGGGCTTGTCCGACCAGGAAGGTGAGTAGGACCATCTGGTGGCCGAAGACCTTGTTCTTGTCGGCATTGACCTTTTCGCCCTTTCTAAGTAGAAAGAGTATTAGGCCTTCGGCAATTTGCGGATCGATGACGTTTGCCATTTCGTCATCGGTTTGCCGTACGTTGGCGACGAAGTCGATCACTTCCGACTCTTTGGCGGCGTTCCCGTTTATTAGGAAGCGTCGTTCGACGGCTTCAATGAAGGCGCCAGCCACGAGAGCCGCATATTCGCTGTTTGCTTCGTCTGGAGTGAGTTGATCTGCCAATCTTTTATGCTCTTCACCTTCCCCTTTTAGTAGGGCGCGCAAAGTGGCCACTTGGTGATCAGTTACTGGCATGTTCTCTTCCTGTCATTCGTCGTACTATTGGAGTGGCGCGGCGTTTAATTTCCCGCAATACTATCACCCCACCGATGATTCCAAGTGCGGTGCTGCCTGCTTGGACTTGCTGATCAGGTGTCTTGAATTGATCGGGGTTCTTGTGGGGGCTGCTGTGCTGACCTGTCGGTTTTACCTTCTCTACGCCCTTCAGGGCTGGCTTAGTGAACTCATCGATAGAGCTTTTGGTGTTATCGGGCTCATCGAAGAATCTCTTGTAAAGGTCAATCTCTCGCGACCTGCGCTCCGGGCTGGTGCGATTGTAGTCGCGACCTGCCGGGTCGTCCTCGGGGTCGCGGAGCTCGCCGCGGCCGGGTTCGCCGCCTCTGGCTCCGACCGGGTCAAGGTCTTCCCGGGTCGGGAGGCCTGCCGGTTCTGGAGCCTCTGATTCGTTTTGTAGTGGCTCGCCGCCGGGCTCGTCGGTTTGTTCTCGTCCGTATCGAGGCTCAACGTGTTTCTGGCCTTGGCTGTCGGTGTACACGTCGGAAATGATGGGATTGCGGCGGACCTCCGGTTGTGATTCTTCGGTACCTTCCGGGTCCGACCCGGTGCCGTCGCCCTCGCCATTTCTACCATGGCCGTCGCTCTGGTCACCGGAAGCTTCTGGGGGCGTGACGTTTTCGCCAGTTCCCTCGGGAGGGAGCGCGGTCTCGTCGGCGGGCTTCGGGTTGTCTTTCTCGTCGCCCGTAGTTCCGTCGTCAGTCTTAGCCTCGGGAGTCTCGCTGCCTTGGTCTGGGGTTTCTGGGCCGATGGGGGATGCTTCGCGGCCGGGTTCGGGGACGGCGGGGTCGGCCTCGGCGGCGGGTTCGATGGGTTGGCCGACCTCCGAGCCCGGCGGCGTCTCGTCGTTCCCGCCCTGGGGCTGGTCGTCGGCGGGCGATGCGCTGTCTGCTGGTGGTCCAGTCGGCGGGTCGCCACTGTCGTCGCCCGAGCCAGAGGAGTCCAGTCGCGGGATGGGCTCGGGCTCCTGATCTTGCGGGCGCGTTACCTCCTGCGTTGGAGGCTCCGCCTCTACTTCGGGGGTCCCGGACGGGGGCTGATCGCGGCCGCTGGACCCTTCACCGTCGCCGGGCGCCTCGCCGCTGGAAGTGCCACCGTCGGCGGTAGTGCCGGGCGGTGTCTCAGCGGCTGGGGGGTGTGCTTCCGGCCCGCGCCCGTCCGATCCCGCGTTCTCGTTCTGCGGCTGAGCTCCGCTGTCACCGCTTCCGCCAACGGTTCCCTCTCCGGTGCCATCGGCGGGCTGGGTGTCCTGGAATATGGCTCGCCAATGTTCCGCGGTTTCCGCTTGTTGCTCTCGGGTGGCGGCGAGGCTTGCTCGGCGGGAGCCGGGCGGGAACTGAGAAGCCTCGTCCGGGCGGGTGCTCGGCTGCTCGGAGGGCGCAAGGTCGTCGGCAGTTCTGCCGTTGTCCTTGCCGCCATCCTGCTCTTTCGCCTTGCCTGGCTCGGACTGCTCGGTCTTGGAGCCGCGGTCGCCGGTGCCCAGTTCGCCCTCGTCTTGCCGCGGGCTCTCGGGCTTGGCCTGGCCGGGCTTTTCCGCTTCCGCGCCAGCGTTGTCGGGCTGAGTTGGGTCGGCGTCGTGGTCACGCTCTTCGCCCAGTTGGGAGCCGATTTCGGTCTTGCCGGTCTCTGGTTCCTTCTCGGTCTTCGCTTCGGCTTCGGACGGCGGGTCACCGGGGGTCTGCGGCTTCTCCGCGGCCGGGCCGTTGGAGGAGGAATCGGTTGAGGATCCGTTGGGCTGCGCCTCGCGGTCGCCTCGCCGTTCGGTGCCGGCTTCCGGCCGACCTGGAACCGGCTGGCCCGCTGCCACATAGCTGTCTATGCGAGGCGTTTGCGATCCGCCGGAAGCGTCGGCCGGAGGCTTGCTCTCGGTGCGTGGCGGGGTGGGCTTGTCGGGGGTCTCGGGGCCCTTGCCCGGCCCGCCGGGGGGATTGTCCAAGCCCACGCTCGCAGCCCTTTCCATGGGGGGAGGTGAACCGGCCGACCAGACGGCTCACCGGGCATGTCCATGACGTGCGGGGCCAACGTCGGATCACACCGGCCCCTATGTAATCGCGCACGTGCGAACTTTGCACGTGCCGATAATCCACTCACATCCAGTAGGCGCGCGTATCGCGTGACTGCATGTGGGCTTCGCGCTGGTTCCGTTTGCATTTCTGGACGTGCAGGGACGGTGTGGCATCCCAAGACAGGTCATTCAAGTGTTCCGGTGGTGCGGCTTTCATGCCTAGATGGGTGTTCTGGGCTGCCGTGGAGTCGTGCTGGACCCGCCATGTCTTCGGGGCGACGGTGCTCACGGTGGACGACTTGGGCGCCGCCCGCCGCCACTGTCCAGCAGCGTTCGCCCGAGGGTCGACTCGGCCGTCCGGGCAAGGCGGACGCGGGTGACGTGGCCGTCGAGGAGAAAGGCGTTTCCTCGCCGCTTCGCCCGCACGTGCAAGCTCTGGGCGCGTGAATTCCGCGTGTGCGGAGATCGGATATTAGACCAGCGCTTGTGCTGAATCCCTTGCCGGGACAAGTAGAGCTCTAATCCTCCGTGCTCGACTGGCGACCGAGTGTGACGATGTGCGTGCGGACGACGGGGGAGACCTGTCAGATCCGCAACGCTGACGTCCATCGCGATCCGAGGTGCTCTGATGTCCCTGACCTTGCTTCCGGTAGTAAAGCCGGCGCTGTTGTATTGGCGGCGCTCCTTCCCCGGCGGGCCCGAGCAGGCACGCAACGCCCGGCGGTTCGTGGGTTGCCTGCTGGACGGCTGCCCCTTCCTCGATGACGTCCTGCTCGCCGCCGATGAGCTGGTCGTCAACGCGCTGCGGCACACCAAGTCCGGCCAGGTGGGCGGCATGTTCACCGTGGAGGTAGTGCGGGACGGCGGCCTGGTCGCGGTGTCGGTCACCGACCAGGGCGGCCCCGGTGAGCCCGCGGCGCTGGACGCCGCCGAGCTGGCAGAGTCCGGCCGGGGCCTGCGCACCGTCTCGCTCACCGCCGCGAGCTGGGGATGGCACGGCAATGGCGAGGGGCGGACGGTCACCGCCGTGTTCGCGGGGGAGTGGGCCGCGTGACCGAGCCGGCCTCCTGGACGCACGACCAGGTCCACCTGCGCGTCCACGCGGCGATGACCGCCGCGATGCGCGCCGACCCCCACTCCGTCGACGCCGCCCTCGTTCAGGCTGGAAGCCTCGATTCCGCGAGTCGGGAGTTCGTCGCGCAGTCGCGGCGCCTCGTGCTCGCCTGCACCGCCGCGCTGACCTGCGTCCTCGCCTCCCACCGCCCCGGCGAGGGGCCGCACGGCGAACCTGTCTGCCGCGGCTGCGGGACGCCTGAATGCCGGACGTTACGCGGCCTCGCCCACGTCCTCGCCGCCTACAGCGTCCGCCCGGCGCTGGTCGACCGGGCCGAGGCATGGCGCCGCGCGGACGCGCACTTCTGGCGCGGCGGCCGACCCGTCCCGCTGATCATCGAGGAGCTCCCGGACGGCTTCGTCGCCCGTCCCGCCGACGACCTCGACGACGAGGCCCCGCTACTGATCATCGACGGCCACACGGGCGCGCTGAGCCGCTGGCCGTCCATGCCCCTCGACGTCCTCGCCTGCGAATACACCCGCTACCGAGCGGGCCTCTAGACAGCCCATGCGCGTGAGGCGCACCTGGCGCGCTGGCCTGCGATCGGTCTGTGTCCCTGGTCGTTCATGTGCCGCTCTGTCGGCCTATTTCGGTGGGTCGGTGGGGCAGGAATCGGTGGTCGGGAGTGTGCCGGTGATCAAGTAGTCGTCGATGCCGGTGGTCGCGCAGCGGTTGCGGAGGTAGGCGGTGTGGCCGTCGCCGTCGTAGGCCAGGACCTTCGAGCCTCGGATGCCGCGGCTCAGGCTTTTCGCCCATGCCAGGGGCGTGGCCGGGTCGTGGGTGTTGCCCACCAGCAGGACGGGTGGTGCGTCGCGGACGTGCACCGGGCGTTGGGGGCGGCCGGGCGCACGGGCCAGCCGATGCACCCGGTCGTCATGTCCCAGAACTCCGACGTCCCGCCCATGTGCGGGGCCCGCCGCCGGATCAGGTGTTCACGGCGGCGCAACTCGCCGAAGTCAGGCACCTGCGGGTCGATGTCCTGGCACAGGATCGCCCGGTAGGCGGCCGTGCTCGCCGGGTCGTACAGTGCCTGGTCGCGCATCTGGCCTAGCAGCGAGGCGTTGTTTCCGTCGGCTTCGGCGATGCCGCGCGCGAGTCCGTGCCCGAACTCGGGGAACAGCGTCAGCATCGCGTAGACGCTGTAGCGCAGTTCCTCGGCCGTCAGCGGCCGGCCGCCGGGAACCGGCAGGGGACGGCGCTCGGCCCGCTGAACGAGCCCGTCCCACACCTTTCCGACCGGGCGTCCGTGCAGTTCGCAGTCGGCTGTCCGCGCGCACCAGGCCGCGAACCGGTCGAAGGAGTCCTCCACGGCCGATGCTGCTTCGACCACCATGCGGCGGGACGGCATGCCGTGGTCGACGACGCCGTCCAAGGCCATGGTGCGGATACGGTCGGGGAACAGTCGCGCGTACTGGGTGCCGAGCATGCTGCCGTACGAGCGGCCCAGGTAGCTGACTTTTCTTTCTCCCAGGGCGGCGCGCACGGCGTCGAAGTCACGCGCCACGCTCACCGTGTCGACGTACCGGATGAGCGGATCGCAGCTCTGCCCTCCCGACTTGTTATGGGCCACCATGCGCTCGTACTCAGGCCTGGTGCTGGGGAACTGTGTCACTTCCGGGTCGTGCACGGGCCTCTTGCAGGAGATCTGTTCGCTGCCGCCGACACCGCGCGGGTCGATTCCGACGATGTCGAACCGGTCCCGCAAGCGGGGTGAGAAGAACTGGGGTGCCCAGTCTCGGACCAGGTCGGCAGCGCCGGTTCCGGGGCCGCCGGGGTTATACAGCAACGTGCCGGCTCGGGCCTTGGCCGCCTTCCGGCGGGTCACGGCCAGCGACAGCTTCCGCCCGTCCGGGTGAGACCAGTCCACGGGCACCGTGACGGTCCCGCACTCGGCGCCGGTGTCCCCGCAGGCCCGCCAGGCGATCGTGCTCGCCGTCGCGCTGCCCGGGACGGCCATCACGGGTGGAATGGTCAGGGCAAAGGCCGCCAGCACAAAAGTTCGGTTCATGCCTGCTGATCCTGCTGATGCGGCGCGGTCGGTGCATCGGCCGGACGGTCGCATCCCTGCGGGTGGGACTCGACCATTCGGAGGAGGCAAGGGCGCTGCGGCGCTACCGTTCGGAAGGGTTTCCCCTTACCTGAGGAGTCGCTTTGATGCCGCCGATGTGCTTCGTTTGTCTACGGACCCTTCGCGACGGGGTGCCGTTCTCGTCGTTCGAAACTGTTCGCTTCGCGCTCACCCCTGAAGAGGAGGCGGTCCGCCAGGAACAGTATCGGGAGGGCTGGGTCGGCCATCCTCCGGAGGTGTACTGGTTCTGCGACGAGCATTTGGCATTGGGCAAGGAGCATTCGCATCTGCACTGGCGGGAGGCCCAGGAACTGCTGGCGAACCAGCGTGGCGAGGCGCGCTGAAACCAGTCCTCGTGGGCCGCGCGGGGTCAGGTCGGCCGATGGCCGGGTGCTCTCGGGGGCCAGGCGGTCGGCTGGACCGTCAGGTGGAGGCCGCCGCGCCATACGGGGCCGGTCCTCGGTGTTACGCGGACCGTGACCGGGACGTCTCCGGTCCGGCGGGTCGGGAACTCGCCCTGCATGGCGGACCGGGACAGGTAGGCGAGGCCCTGCCGCAGGAGGGCGCGCGGCCCCGGGTCCAGGCGGGCCGCCCACGGCGGGTCGGTCTCGCCGCGCAGCCAGGCGTAGCAGGCCATCGCGTAGCCGAATTCGGGCTCCGTCAGGTATCCGAGACGTGAATAGCCGTCGTTGCGGGCGGCGTTCAGGGTGCGCTCGTCCAGATCCCCCAGGGGCTGGATGGAGAAGCCCCGGGTCGCCTCGCCGAATCTCAGCGCCGCGTTCGCGCTGAAGACGCCGAATCCGAAATAGACGGTGAGGAGGTCGGTGAGCCGTTCGTGGTCCTTGCGTTCGGTGGTGATCCGCTCCTCGCCGAGGAGGCGGACATGGCACAGTTCGTGTGCGATCACGGCGATCAGGTAGGCGGCGTCGGACGCCTCCGTCACGTCGAGCCCGATGACCGCCCGGCCGTCCTCGACGTAGTAGTGCCCGACCGCGCGCTTGCCGTCGCGGGCCGTCGCGTCCTCGTCCTCGCGGTCGAAAAGTTCCACGGTGAGTTCGGATCGGTCGATCCCCATCTGCTCGCAGGTCCGCGCGACCACGTCGTCGATCTGCTTCGGCGTGCCGGTGTAGCCGGCGGCCCGCAGATCCGGCTGGGGCAGGACGATCGGCCGCATCACCGGGTCCCGGCCGAACTCCTGGACGAACCAGGTGATCGACGCCTCGATCCACGCCTGCTGCGCGACACCGACCGGGCACTCGGTGCTGATCGTCGGAGACCACGGCGGGGGCGTCTCGCGTTTCTCGTCCACAAAGGATTCCTGACAGTCGTCTCGTTGCGGCCGTCAGATTTTTATCACGTACTCCGAGCCTGTAGCGGCTATTGGCCGTCAATGGCCTGAGGGGTGATGGGAAATGGTCTTGTATGGAATTCGGATGACCCGCGTATCGCCCGTGTAAGTGACTGGTGTGCAAATCCCGCACGTGCGCGACTGGGGACGTCTCGCTCCTGGCTTTGCGGGTGCGCCCGTCCGGGGGCGACAATGCCGGGGTGGACGATGACGAGGAGTTCGTCTGGGACGAGTTCTGGGGGAATCTCTGGCCGGTGTGGCGGCGGGTGCTGGCCGGTACCGACGCCGAGGAGCCGCCGCCCGCCGAGCCGATCTTGCGGCGGCGCCGGCTCACGACCGACTACGCGTGGGTGGGGACGTTCGAGCCCGTCCGCTGGCTGACCTCGGTCACCGAGGCCCTGCTCTGGGACGACAACGGCATGGACCTGGGGCCGCTGGCGGGCCGGCCGTGGGAGCTGCTCCAACTCGCCGGACCCGCCGCCAACATCGATCTGGCGCAGCTCAGCGGCACCCCCGTCCGCCGCCTCATCCTGTCCAACGTCGACGTCGACGGTCTGGCGAGCCTCAAGGACATCGTCGGCCTGGAGTCCCTCACCCTCGCCCACGGCGACTTCGGGCCGCTGCCGCCGCTCGACCGGCTCGCGGAGGTCGTCCTGTACGCGGAGGGGGAGGTCGACCTGTCCGCCGCGCGCCCCGGCCTGCGGGTGGTCCGCAGCGACGAGATCTACCTTCCTCCCTTCGGCCCCGACGAGGTCGGCATCTGACGGTCGGAGCCGGGCGGCTACTCGACGACGCGCTTGGTCATCCCTTTTGCGCCCGGGTCGATGCCCCAGGTGAAGACGGTGTGCGGGTGGACGCGGATGACGTCGCCGCTGAAGCGGGAGTTCTCCGCGACCGCGGTCTCGGCGCGACCGCGGATCTCGATGCCCCGCACCCGCCACGGCTGGACGGAGACGAGGTTGTCCACGACGAAGGCGACCTGGTCGTTGTGGCGGAGGTTGCGGTATTTGCGGGATTCGGCGAGGTTCCAGCCGCCGATGTCGATCGTCCCGGTCTCGGCGTTGTAGGCGAACCCGACGGGGTTGTTCTGCGGGTCGCCCTTGGGCCCGACGGTGGCGAGGCGGCCGAGGCGCTGGGTGGAGAGGTAGTCGCGTTCGAGGTCGGTGAGGCTCATGCCACCAGGGTGCAACCTCAACCGCGGCTGAGGTCAAGGGAGGCGATGACGCCGCGGAGCCGGGGCGACATCTCCTCGGGGAGCGCGTCGAGGGGCCACCAGCGGGCCTCCAGGATCTCGCCCGCGTCCAGGTCGAGCCGCCCGCCGACGATCCGGGCCGCGTAGTAGGCCTCGACCCGGTGCCGGAACCCGCTCGCGACGTGGAGCGGCGGCGCGGTGACCTCGACCTCCAGGGCCGTCTCCTCCCGGACCTCGCGCGCGACGCCGTCTTCGAGGCGCTCGCCGGCGTCGACGTATCCGCCCGGCAGCCCCCAGGCGCGGTACGGGGGCCACAGCCGGTGGCGGAGCAGCAGGATCCGGCCCCGCTCGTCCTGGACGATCCCTCCCGCGTACACCAGGAACGTCTGGTGCCGGAGCCGTGCGAGCCGCCACTGCGTACGGCCGCTCAGCCGCCTCCACACCGGCGCGGCCAGGCTCCCGAGACGGGCCCGCGCGCCGAACGGGATCTTCATTCCCGCGATGCTAGCGGCCCGCGGACGGCGGGCGGCCGCCCCGGGGGACGGGGTGTGACTCTGGCCACACCGCGCCGGATCGGGGATCTTCGCCGCCATGCCGGTTCGTCCCAGAAGAAAGCCGTGTACGCAGATCGGGGGACGATGTGACCACGACCGCCATGGACCGTGCCGGGACGGACGCCGACGCGGCGCCCGCGAGCCGCCGCGGCGCGCATGTCCGCCTGCTCCGCAAGATCGGTGTCGCGGTGGCCGGAGCCGCCCTGATCGTCGCGGGCGTCGCCATGCTCGTGCTGCCGGGGCCCGGCATCGTCGCGATCCTCGCCGGGCTCGGCCTCCTCGGGACCGAGTTCCCGACCGCCCGCCGCATCAGCGCCGGCGTGAACGGCCACGCGCGCGCCGCCTGGCATCGGATCCGGGGCGGAGCCTCCCGCCTCGGCCGCAAGGGCTGAGCCCGGGCCGCCCCGAGGCGGATGGGGCGGGACGTCTTTCGGACGTCCCGCCCCATCCGCTTTTTCTGCCGTCGCGAATCGCCGTGAGATAGGTAAATGTCCCCGTGTCGGTCATTCCTCTCAGGGTAGGGCTGTGCCGCCTTCCGCCGCCGCGCCGATCAGCGGACGGCGGCCCGCCGGGCTGGTGAGGGCGGGCGGCGGACGGGGGGCGGAGGGTGCTGGACGGGCTCCTGGGGCCGCCGGGAAGCGTGCCGGAATGGTAGTCAGATCTTGAGGGCGACCGGCCCGGTTTTCTGGATATTTCGGATGGCAATGGCGAATCATGCCAAACAAAGTTGATCAGAATTGAGCTTGGCGTAAAGGCGCTTCGGGTATAGGACGGAAGACACAATTCGATACGTCGCCCGGAGTGTGCCGATGCGTCTTTCCCGCCCCAGTCTGGTCGCCTTCGGTGCGGCGACCTTCGCCGCCGCCTCACTGCTCGGGTCCGGCACCGCCTCGGCGGCCGGCCCCAACTACGTCGCCCTCGGCGACTCCTACTCGTCCGGCACGGGGGCCGGGAACTACGATCCGAACAGCGGAACGTGCCAGCGCAGCGCGAACGCCTATCCGAACCTGTGGGCGGCGTCGCACGCGACGTCGTCGTACAAGTTCGTCGCCTGCTCCGGCGCGACGACCACGACCGTCGCCAGCGGCCAGCTCGGCGCGCTCAGCTCCTCCACGACGCTCGTGAGCATCACCGCCGGCGGCAACGACGCCGGGTTCGCCGACGTCATGCAGACGTGCGTCCTGCAGTCGAACGCCTCGTGCCAGAGCAGGGTGACGCAGGCCGAGACCTACATGAAGAACACGCTCCCCGGACAGCTCGACTCGCTGTACGGCCAGATCCGTGCGAAGTCCCCGTCGGCGCGGGTGGTGGTGCTCGGGTACCCGCGCCTCTACATCATCGTCGACTGGTGCGCGGGGCTGAGCAACACCAAGCGCACCGCGCTCAACCACGCCGCCGACACCCTCGACACCGTCGTCTCCGCCGCCGCGGGGCGCGCCGGGTTCACGTGGTCGGACGTCCGGGACGAGTTCTCCGGGCACGAGCTGTGCTCCGGCGACGACTGGCTCAACGCGGTCACGATCCCGATCGGCTCGTCCTACCACCCGACCGCGCTGGGCCACCGTTCCGGCTACCTGCCGGCGCTGACGGGCTCGGCCAGTCTGGCCCTCCAGAAGCAGACCTGACCGGCGAGGACCGCGATCGCGCCGGCCATCAGCGTCGCGCTCACCCACACGGGCGAGCGGTAGCCGAGGCCGGCGCCGATCGCGGCGCCGCCGAGCCACGGGCCGAGCGTCCCGCCGACGTTGAACGCCGCGGTGGCGAACCCGCCGGCCAGCGTCGGCGCCGCGGAGCCCTGCTCCAGGACGCGTGAGATCAGCGCCGGGCCCGTGCCGAACGCCAGCATCCCCTGCACGAACACCAGCACGACGACCGCCGCCGGGCTTCCGGCCGTCAGCGCGAGGACGGCCCACCCGACGGTCAGGGACGTCATGCCCGCGGCGATCAGCGCGGCGGGATGCGCGTCGGCGATCCGTCCGCCGATGGTGACGCCCGCGAAGGACCCGGCGCCGAAGAGCGCCAGCAGCGCCGGCACCCAGGCGGAGCCGAAACCGGCGACGTTCGTGGCGAGCGGCGCGAGGTAGGTGAACGTGCAGAACGTCGCGCCCTGGAACAGCGCGTTGACGGAGAGGGTGAGCAGCAGGCGGCCGTTGGCCAGGGCGCGCAGTTCGCTGCGGGCGGCGCCCGCGGACGGGCGCTCTTCCGGGATCGCCCTGGCGATCGCGGCGACGGCGGGCAGCGAGACCAGCGCGACCGCCCAGAAGGCGGCCCGCCAGCCCCACGCCCCGCCGAGCACCGCGCCCGCCGGGACCCCGGCGACGCAGGCGACGGTGACGCCGCCCACCACGACGGACGTGGCGCGGGCGCGGGCGGCGGGCGGCACGAGCGCGGTCGCGGTGGCGAGCGCGACGGCCCAGAACCCGGCGTTGGCCAGGGCGGCGGCGACGCGGGTCGCCAGCAGCACCGCGTAGCTGGTGGTGAGGGCGCCGACGACGTGGACGGCGACGAAGGCGACCAGGAACGCCAGCAGCGCGCGGCGGCGCGGCCACCGGCGGGCCAGCAGGGTCATGGACGGGGCGCCGATCACCATGCCGACGGCGAAGGCGGAGGTGAGCAGGCCGGCGGCGGGGATGGACACGCCCAGGTCCGCGGCGATGCCCGGGACGAGCCCGGACAGCATGAATTCGGAGGTGCCCTGGGCGAACACGGCGAGCCCGAGGACGTAGACGGCGAAAGGCAAGGGGAGACTCCCGAGACGGCGAACAGGTCGGCTGTCGATGGGGGCTGCGCCGAGAAGGCCGTCCGGCGTCGGCGCGGACGGCGACGGCAGAAAGAAGATCCCTCGAATGCGAGGGCGAGGAAGGCAGCCCGCCTCAGGCGGCCCGCACGAAGGGGAGCCGCCCGGGAGTCAGCGTCTGTCGGACTCGGGGCTGGACATGGTCATGAGGCTAGCAGGGCCCTGGAGGCCCCCGTACAGAACATTGTTCTGGCATGGCAGAATAATGTTCTATGACGGAGGCCGGACGGGAGCGGATCCTGCGGGCGGCGCTGGAGCTGTTCGGGCGCGACGGGGTCGCCGGGACCACGCTGAGCGGGCTCAGAGCGGCGAGCGGGGTGAGCGTGGGCAGCTTCTACCACCACTTCTCCGGCAAGGAGCAGGTGGCGGAGGCGCTGTTCGTCGAGAGCATCGGGATGTACCAGGACGCCTTCCTCGCCGAACTGAAGGCGCACGACGGTGCGCGGGAGGCGGTGGCCTCGGTCGTGGCGTTCCACGTCCGGTGGTGCAGGGAGCATCCGGGCCGGGCCCGGTTCATGTTCACCGAACGTCCCGCCGGAAGCGCGGGGCTGGCCGAGCGCAACGGCGCGTTCTTCCGCGAGGTGCGCAGCTGGTGGCGCGTGCAGGCGCGGCACGGCGCGCTGCTCGACGTGGACGCGGTGACCGCGTTCGTCCTGTGGCTCGGGCCCGCGCAGGAACTGTGCCGGCTCTGGCTGAACGGCCAGTGCCCCGAACCGGACGGCGGGCAGGTCGAATCGCTGAGCGAGGCCGCATGGCGGTCGGTGGGAGGTCCCCATGGTGATTGACGCGTGGATGCAGCACGGGACCGTGCGGTTCCTGCGGCACGAGATGCTCGACTCGCTCTGGAGGTGGACGGGGCAGGAGCCGCCGGCGGAGGAGGTCCCGGTCGGCGCCACGGTCGCGGCGATGGACGCCGGGGGAGTGGACCTCGGCCTGATCAGCGCCTGGTACGGGCCCGAGGGCGACCTCGTGAGCAACGACGAGGTCGCGTCGTTCGTCCGGCAGGCCCCCGGCCGGCTCGCCGGCATCGCCTCGGTCGACCTGCGCAAGCCGATGGAGGCCGTGCGGGAACTGAGGCGGTGCGTGGGCGAAATGGGCTTCAAGGGCCTGCGCGTGGTGCCGTGGCTGTGGGAGCTGCCGCCCACCGACCGCCGGTTCTACCCTCTGTTCGCCGAATGCGTGGAGCTGGGCGTCCCCTTCTGCACGCAGGTCGGCCACACGGGGCCGCTGCGCCCGAGCGAGACGGGCCGGCCCATCCCGTACGTCGACCAGGTGGCGCTCGACTTCCCCGAGCTCGTCATCGTGGGCGGGCACATCGGCTACCCGTGGACGGAGGAGATGGTCGCGGTGTGCCGGAAGCACCCGAACGTCTACATCGACACGTCCGCGTACACGGTCCGCAGGTACCCGCCTGAGCTCGTCCGGTACATGGCCCAGGACCGGCACCACAAGGTCATGTTCGGCACCAACTACCCGATGCTGACCGCCGAGCGGGCGCTCAAGGGCCTGGACGACCTCGGCCTGGGCGAGGACGCCCGGGAGGCGTTCCTCGCGGGCAACGCCCGCAGGGTCTTCCGCCTGTAGTTGATCTACAATGTAAAGGCGGCCGCCGTGGCGATGCCGCTCGCCGCCTTGCGCGGCCGTCCGCGATCTGGACGGTCCTACACGGCGCTTCCACACGGATGGAGGCGTCAACGACAAACAACACGCAGGAGGAAATCGTGGGTCACCGTGAAAGCTACGGCACCATCTCCTACAGGGAGTGCCCTTTCGACGGCAGCTTCGTTCTCACGCCCGCGCGTGGCGAAACCATCACCGTGAAGAAGGTCACTGGCGAGGTGTGCAACGCAGGCCTCGGCACCCTCGTCATCAAGGAGGTCGCCGACAGCGGCCGCCTCCTCAACCCGGGTGGTGGAACCGTCACCATCGGCAAGGTCACCGGCCATGGGTACGTCCGGAACTGGAACGGTGGCGGCGACGGCGTCCTCAAGGCCGGCACCGTCACCATCGGCAAGGTCAGCGGCCGCGGCCGTGTCCACAACGAAGGCAACGGCACCGTCACCATCGACGAACTCGCTGGCAATGGCTGTTACGAGAACGCCAGCGGTCGCGCCTTCGTCATCATCGACGAGGTCACCAGCGAAGCCTGCGTCGTCGAGAGGGCGCCCATTGACGGCGGTCTCAGCGACGGCGGCACCGGGCTCGTCAAGAAGGCGAAGGGTCGCAGCCGGATCGTCGTCTGCGGCGGCAGCGTCAAGATCGACGAGTTCCTCGGCAAGGCCGGCGTCCTTCTCCGCTTCGGCGTGGTCGTCCTGCCGGCGAGCGCCGCGGGCCGCGTCTCCGGCTGGTTCGGCAGCGATCTCGAGCCGGGCTTCGTCGGCGGGGCCGTCAGCGCGGTCGTCGAGGCCGCGGGGGACTCCGCCGATGAGGACCGCGCCGGCGCTCGGCGCCACTTCGCCAGGCGACCCGCGCGGTTCAGGTGGGTCGTCGGGTAGCGGCACAGAACCGGAGGCCCGGCACCGCGCCGGGCCTCCGGCCCCGACCGGCGGCCCTTCCTCGCGCGACGAGGGAGGGCCGCACGCGTGCCGAGCACGATGAGGGAGTCACCGCCGGAGCGTCCGGCAGGCCAGGATGCCCAGCGGGACGGGCGCCCAGAACGTGACCGCCCGGAAGAGCAGGACGGCGTGCAGGGCCGGGCCCGCGGCGATCCCGAGGGCGGCGAGCGCGGCGACGAGGGCGGCCTCGGTGGAGCCGACGCCGCCGGGCGTCGGGACGGCCGAGCCCGCCGCGGCCCCCACCAGGTAGGCGGCGATGAGCGCCGGCGCGTCGGCGGGGCCCACCGCCGTCCCGGGGACGGCGAGGACGCCGAGGGCGAACGCGACGCCGAGGACGAGCGTGGTCCCCGCGGACGCGGCCAGGGTGACCGCGAGGTCGCGCGGGCGGCGGCACAGGTCGGCGAGCCCGGCCGCGGCGCTGCGGGCCGCGGCGGAGCGGACCGCGCGGCGCCCCCACAGCACGGCGGCCGGCAGCAGCACGCCGACGGCCATGAGGAGCGGGAGGGGCGGCACGAGGCCGGCGGCCCGGGAGGCGTGGTGGCCGAGGGCGTCCAGCATCCGGTCGTTCCCGCCGCCCGGGGCCAGGACGGCGCCGAGGCCGAGGACCGCGCCCGTCAGCAGAAGGTCGGCGGGGACGCCGGCGACCTGGAGGACCGCCACGGCGACGGCGGCGCGGGGCAGCGGCAGGCCGCGGCACACGAGGTAGCGGGTGTTGACGGCCGCGGCGCCGAGGCCCCCGGGCGTGACGCGGTTGGCGGCCGACGCGGTGAGCTGCGTCATCGTCGTCCTGACCAGGGGGAGCGGGCGGCCCGCCGCGCCGCGCAGCGCGACCGCGGAGCAGACGTAGTGCAGCAGGGACAGCAGGACCAGGACCGGAAGGAACCCCCAGCGCATGTGGCCGAGGGCGGCGAGGGCCGGTCGCAGCGGCCCGGCGGTCGTCAGGAGGGCGGCGGTGAGGACGGTCAGGAGGAGTCCGGCGACCACCCAGCGGGCCCGGTGGATCCGGCGGACGAGGGACGGCGCCGCGGCGTCGGCGCCGAGGCCTGGGAGCTTGGCGGTCGCCGCGGGGACGGCGCCGGCTGTGATCGTCTCCACGCCTCAGTGTCCGATGACCCGGCTGAAGCGCATGCGACCTCCGGACCCCTTCGACAAGAACGTTGCGTGACCTGCGGGAGGGAGGCGCCGCTCAGGCGGCCGGGCGGTAGCGGTCCTGACGGGTCTGGGCGCCGATGTAGCGGAGCATGCTGCGCAGGGCCCAGTGGTTGAGTCCGGTGGGCATCATGCGGTAGCCCTGCCGGTTGGCCAGGGCGAGGGCGGCGAACCGGGCCTGGTCGAGCGGGGACCAGGGGATGTCGAAGCGGTCGCGGACGACCTGCGGCAGGCAGCCGAAGGTGATCAGACGGAGCGGGCGCTCGATGGCGAGCCGCCCGGCGCGGTCGATCCGGGGGCCGCCGACGGGCAGCAGGGTGACGGTGTCGGAGCCGTGCTTGGCGATCTCCAGGGCGCGGGCGGCGGCGGGGGTGAGTTCGAGCGTGCGGGTGCAGATGTGCCAGAACCTGGACTGGAAGGCGGCGTAGTCGGCGGGGACGGGCCGCATGCTGACGCCGTAGCGGGAGTACCAGGTGACGGTCTCGGCGTACATCTGCTCGTGGTCCTCGGCGGTGAGCGTGCCGGGGTGGAAGGTCTCGGCGGCCTTGAAGATCTCCCAGGTGAACGTGGCGTGCGCCCACCAGAACGTCTCGGGTTCGAGGGCGTGGTACCGGCGGGCGCGCTCGTCCACGCCGCCGATGGCGCGGTGCAGGTCGCGGATGGTGCGGGCGCGGGCGGCGCCGTCCGGGGCGAGGATCGTCGCCCAGATCTGCGGGACGGACCGGTGGATCCGGTCGAAGGGGGCGTCGAAGAACGCGGAGTGCTCGGTGACGCCGGCGCCGATGCCGGGGTGCATGAGCTGCATCAGCCCGGCGGCGGCGCCGGGGAGCAGGGAGCGCAGGTCGGCGGCGTGCCGCCAGAGGAGCGTGCCGGGGCCGAGCGGGGCGCGGGCGGCCGTGCGGGCGGGCCTGCGGGCGGCGGCGGCGACGACCGTGGGGGGCGGGGCGGGCATCGCACCTCCTGCCGGCGGTTGCTTACCGTCACCGTAACGACTGTGAGACAAATGTCAATGTTTGTCGCACAATCGCGCGCCCGGCCGCTGGCCGCCGCGCGGCCCGGGACGGGTTCGCCCCGCCCTTCCACGTGAGGCCTAGCCGAGCCTCGTGCGGAGGGACGGGGCGAACGGCCCTGGCCCTGTGCCTGTCCCGCGGGGTCAGGCGGTGGCGGGCTTGTACACGGCGACGGCGCAGGCGCTGCCGAGGCCGATGTTGTGCTGGAGGGCGACGCGGGCGCCGTCCACCTGGCGGGCGCCGGCCTTGCCGCGCAGCTGCCAGGTCAGCTCGGCGCACTGGGCGAGGCCGGTGGCGCCGAGGGGGTGGCCCTTGGAGATGAGGCCGCCAGAGGGGTTGACGACCCACTTGCCGCCGTAAGTGGTGGCCTCGTCGTCGACGAGCTTGTGGCCCTCGCCGACCTCGGCCATGCCGAGCGCCTCGTAGGTGATGAGCTCGTTGGCGCTGAAGCAGTCGTGCAGTTCGATGACGTCGACGTCGTCGATGGACACCTGGGCCTCGTCCATCGCCTTGCGGGCGGCGCGCTGGGAGACGCCGAAGCCGACGACCTGGATGGAGGAGTGGTCGGCGAAGCTCTCCCCGGTGTCGCTCGCGATGTGGTGGCCGGCGATCTCGACGGCCTGGTCCCACAGGTCGTGCTCGTCCAGGAACCGCTCGCTGACGACGAGCGCGGCTGCGGCGCCGTCGGAGGTGGGGGAGCACTGGAGCTTGGTCAGCGGGTCGAAGATCATCGTGGCGTTCTTGACGTCGTCGAGGGAGTACTCGGTCTGGAACTGCGCGTAGGGGTTGTTGACCGAGTGCTTGTGGTTCTTCCAGCCGATCCAGGCGTAGTGGTCGGGGGTCGAGCCGTACTTCTCCATGTGCTCGCGTCCGGCGTTGCCGAACATCTGCGGCATGGGCGCCTTGTCCAGCTCCCACTCGCGGCCCGCGGTCATGGAGCGCAGGTGGTGGTCGATGATGGTGACCTTGGACTCGCCCATGCCGGCGCCGAGCGAGCCCTTCTTCATCTTCTCCATGCCGAGCGCGAGGGCGCAGTCGGCGAGGCCGCCGCGCACGGCCTGGCGGGCGAGGTACAGCGCGCTGGACCCGGTCGCGCACGCGTTCATGACGGTCATGACGGGGATGCCGGTCATGCCGGTCTCGTAGAGGGCGCGCTGGCCCATCGATCCGTACATCGAGCCGGCGTAGGCCGCCTCGACGGCGTCGTAGCCGACGCCCGCGTCCTCCAGGGCGTGGCCGACGGCCTCCTTGGCCATGTCGGGGTACTCCCAGTCGCGGGAGCCGGGCTTCTCGAACTTGGTCATGCCCACGCCGACGACGAAGGTGCGGTTGGCCATCGGGCTCGCCTCCTGTAACCGAATCCTGTTCGGTCACACCATAGCCCGCGGCCCGGCCGGCGGGCGGGGGCGCTCCCGATGATCGGGATGGCCGGGCCGGTCAGCCCGCCGTCTCCTCGGCGAGGGCGGCGGCGAACGCGTCCACGTCGTCCTCGGTCGTGTCGAAGGAGCAGACCCAGCGGACCTCGCCGGTCGCCTCGTCCCAGGTGTAGAAGGGGAACCGCTTGCGCAGCCGCTCGGCCGCGTCCTTCGGCATGAGCGCGAAGACCGTGTTGGCCTGCACGTCCTGGGTGATCTCGACGCCGGGGACGGCGCGGGCGGCGCCCTCCAGGCGGCGGGCCATGGCGTTGGCGTGCGCGGCGTTGCGCAGCCACAGGTCGCCGTCCAGCAGCGCGATGAGCTGCGCCGACACGTACCGCATCTTGGACGCCAGCTGCATGCTCGACTTGCGCAGGTAGGCCAGCCCCCGCACGGCGCCCGGGTTCAGCACGACGATCGCCTCGCCGAGCAGCAGCCCGTTCTTGGTGCCGCCGAACGACAGCACGTCCACGCCCGCGTCGGTGGTGAGGGCGCGCAGCGGCAGGCCGAGGGACGCGGCGGCGTTGGCGATGCGGGCGCCGTCCATGTGGACCGACAGGCCGCGCTCGTGCGCCGCCGCCGCCACGGCCGCCGTCTCCCGCGCGGTGTAGACGGTGCCGAGCTCGGTGCTCTGGGTGATCGACACGACGGCCGGCTCCCGCCGCTGGATGTTGCCGAAGCCCGTCGCGTACCGGTCCACCAGTTCGGGGGTGAGCTTGCCGTCCGGGGCCGGCGCCGTGACGAGCTTCAGCCCCGCGATCTTCTCGGAGGCGCCGCACTCGTCGGTGTTGATGTGCGCCGACTCCGGGCACACCACCGCGCTCCACCGCTCCGACATCGCCTGCAGCGACACCACGTTCGCGCCCGTCCCGTTGAAGACGGGATACACCTCGGCCTGCTCGCCGAAGTGGCGCCGGACGACCTCGCGGAGCCGGCCGGTGACGGCGTCGTCGCCGTAGGCGGGCTGGTGCCCGGTGTTGACCTCGGCCAGGGCCGCGAGGACCTCCGGGTGGACGCTCGCCTGATTGTCGCTGGCGAAACCGCGCGCGGCGGACGGACGGATGTCGGACGGCTGAGTCATGCCCCCATTCTCCAGGACGTCCGCCGATGTCCCCTTATGCCGGGCGGTCGGTGAGGTCCTGGAGCGGGGCGGGCGCGGCGTCCGGCGGCGGCTCGGCCGTGCGCAGCGCCATCCGGGCGCGCATCGCGTCGAGGTCGTCGCCGAACCGGGTGACGGTGGACTGCAGGTCGCGCCACAGCCCGGTCCGCTGCTCCAGCGCCGCGACCTTGGCGCGCAGGTCGGCGACGCGCCGCTCGGTGGCCTCCAGCCGGGCGTGGTCGCCGGCGGACTCGCGGCCGGTCCGGATCAGGCTGGTGGCGATGGCGGCCAGGTCGCGCTCGGTGTCGTCCATGCGCTCGTCCAGGCGCGGCAGCAGCCGGTCGTTGAGCTGCCCGACCAGCGAGTCGAGCTCGGTGCGGATCGTGCGCAGCTCGGCGTCCTGGACGCGGACCGACTGCTCTAGGATCGACAGACGCTCGACGAGGGCGGGGAGCAGCAGGACGATCTCCGCCGACCGCTCCAGATCTCGACCGGCCCTGACGAGGGCGCCGGCGCCCTCGCGCAGATGGCGCTCCACCTCGGCGGCGGCGCGGCGGACGAGAC
Source organism: Actinomadura sp. NPDC000929 (assembly GCF_040492065.1). Taxonomy (NCBI): domain Bacteria; kingdom Bacillati; phylum Actinomycetota; class Actinomycetes; order Streptosporangiales; family Thermomonosporaceae; genus Actinomadura; species Actinomadura sp. NPDC000929. The sequence goes on from NZ_JBEUPA010000045.1 coordinate 43,981, forward strand.
CCGGTATCACGGTCATGGCGCTCCCTTCCGGGGCCGGCGGGTGGAATCTCCTTAAACTGTAGGCGAATCGACCGTGAACGTTTTGTGAACTCACCGGTTTATCTCGGCGGTCCGCGCGACCTCGCGGACGGGCGGCCGCTCGTCCGGAAAGGCGCGCGGGCCGGGCGGAGCGCCGCAGGCGCACAGCCCCTGCCGCACGATGAGCGAGGCGCGTTCGGCGGTGTAGTCCGCCCGGCTGGCGGCCGGTCGGACGCGGTGGCACGTCAGGCAGAGCATGGGTCGGTTCTCCCCCCGTAGCGCCGGGAGCGGAGGCCGTCCCGCACGCATTCCCCCCGGACGCGTGCGGGACGGCGGACCCACGGGATGGTCCTCCGGCTCCCCGGCGCCGCTCACGGTAGGCGCTCCCACGTTGCATGCACGTTGCGATCATCCGGTCACGGACCGTGCCGTGATCCGGTCAGGCGGGATCCGGCGAATCGGTTGCACCGCCCAGGCGATGGACCGATGCTCGAACGGAGCCGGATGTCGCTCCGGGAGAAAGGGCTGATGGTGGTGCGCGAGCCGGGGACCGTCCGGACGCCGATCGCCGAGTCGTGGCGGCGCTCCCAAGACGCCGACGTCGACGCGGGCATGGACGCGGCGCCCCTGGTGTTCGACCGGGACTCCCTGGCCGACGCCCGCGGCGTCCACCCCCTCGAACCGCACCTGCCGATGCTCCAGGCGCTGCTGCGGCGGGTCGCCGACGAGACCGAGCACCTGATGGTGATCACCGACGCCGCCGGGCACGTGCTGTGGACGCAGGGCCCGGCCTTCGCCCGCCGCGCCGCCGAGGCCATCGGCCTGACCGCGGGCTTCCTGTGGTCGGAGGACGCCGTCGGGACCAACGGCATCGGCACCGCGCTCGCCTCCGGCCGGCCCGAGTACGTGTACGCCGCCGAGCACGTCGCGCACGTCCTGCACCGCTGGTCGTGCGCCGGCGCGCCGATCACCGACCCCGACTCGGGGCGCGTGGTCGGCTGCATCGACGTCAGCGCGACGGTGCAGGCGCTGCACCCGGCGACCGTCGCGCTCGTCGCCGCCGCGGCGCGGCTGGCCGAGGCGCGGCTGGAGAACGAGATGCTGGTGCGCGACCAGCGGCTGCGCGAGCGGCTCCTGCCGCATCTGCGGGGGCTGCGCGGCACCGGCGTGCTCGCCACCGTCACCGGCCGCATCCTCGCCGCGCCGGCGGGCGGGCTGGTCGGCCGGCGCGTCGCCGTCCCCGAGCCCGGCGGGACGGTCGAGCTGCCGGACGGCCGCACCGCCGTCGCCGAGCCCCTGGGCGAGGCGTTCCTGCTGCGGATCCCGGGGGCGCGGGGCCTGGTCGACGACGGCGCCCGGTCCGGGCGCGGCCTGGCGGCCAGGCCCGTGGTCGCCGAGGCGCCGCTGCTGACGCTGGCGCTGCTGGGCGACGGGCCGCACGCGCTGCTGGACGGGCGGCGGTTCGACCTGACGCTTCGGCACGCCGAGATCCTCGCGCTGCTGGCGCTGCATCCGCGGGGCCTCAGCGGCGACCGGCTGTCGCTGTGCCTGTACGGCGACGAGGGCAGCGCGGCGACCGTCCGCCCGGAGATCCACCGGCTCCGCCACCAGTTCGGCGACGTGGTGCGCGCCCGCCCCTACCGGCTGGGCTGCGCCGTCGACGCCGACTTCCTCGCCGTCCGGCGGATGCTCGACGAGGGGGACGTCGCCGGCGCCGTGCGGTTGTACGGGGGCGAGCTGCTGCCGCGCTCGGACGCGCCCGCCGTCCGCGCGGAACGCGACGAGCTGACGGTGCGCGTCCGGCGGCAGGTGCTCGACGGCGGCGGCGCCGACGTGCTGTGGGCCTACGCGCAGACCGAGCCGGGGCGCGGCGACCTGGAGGCGCTGGAGCGGCTGCGGGGCGTCCTGCCGCCGGGGGATCCGCGGCTGGCCGCCGTGACCTCGCGCAGCGCCCGGCTGCTCAGCGGCGAGCCGTAGGAGGCGGCACCGCGGCGGCGAGGTGGGCGCAGTCGTTGTAGCAGACGGCCGCGAGGCCGCTCCCGTCGTGGCGCCAGCGGGTGACCGACGCGTTGGCGACGGGCTCCTTCTCGATCCGCATGACCTCCGCCTCGGTCAGCTCCTCCACCAGGTAGCGGGTCATGACGATGATCGCGTCGTGGGCGACGACCAGGGCCCGGCCGCCGGGGGCGCCGGTCTGCAGGTCGCGGTAGAAGCTGCGCAGCCGCAGCGCCAGGTCGGCCCACGACTCGCCGCCGGGCGGGCGGTGGTAGAACTTGCCGAGGTGGCGCAGCCGGTCGGCCTCTTCCGGGAACCGCGCGCGGACGCCGCGGGGGGTGAGCCCCTGCAGGATGCCCTGCTCGCGGTCGCGGATCCGCTCGTCCACCTGGATCCGCGGGGCGGCGAAGGTCGTCTCGGCGAGCGCGATCCGGGCGGTGTCGAGCGCGCGCACGTAGGGGGAGGCGATCACCGTCGTGGGGCGCTCGTCCTCGGGGAGCTCCTCCAGCCAGTGGCCGAGCGCCGTCGCCTGCGCCCGCCCGGTGTCCGACAGCGGGACGTCGGCGTCCCGCTCGGGGATGTCGACCTCCTCGGCGTCGGTGCCGAGGACGGCCTGGTAGGCGAGGTTGCCGGTGCTCTCTCCGTGCCGGGTCAGGGTCAGCCATCGCAGCGCGTTCACGCCCGCCATGCTGCCATGCCCGGCGGCTTCCCGATCCCGCGCCGCCGGAGCCGGGACCCGCCGGGCGGCGGCGCGGTTGCTCTACAGCCGGTAGTACTCTTTGGTGCCGTGACGAACGTGCTGTCCGCCACGACCATCGTGGTGGCGCTCCTGGCCGCCGGCTACGCGCTGGTGACGGCGCTGCGCGGCCGGGCGATGGGCGCCGCCGACCTCGGCGCGTTCGGCGTCCTGGAGGTGCTGCTGGTCGCGCAGGCCGTGGTCGCCTTCGTCAAGCTCTCCGGCGGCGAGGGGCCGGAGGGCCCCGCCACCTTCGTCGGCTACCTGCTGGGATCTCTGCTGATCCCCGTCGCCGGCGCCGGGTGGGGGCTGCTGGAGCGCACCCGGTGGGGCCCCACGGTGCTCGTCGTGGCCGGGGTGGCCGTCGCCGTCATGATCGTGCGGATGAACCAGCTGTGGAGCGGCACCGGTGCCTGACCCCGAACACGAGACCGCCCGCGAGACCGAGCCCGTCCCCGAGACCGCGGTCCGGGAGCCGCTGGCCCGCGCGGACGACGGCGCCCGCGCCGGCGCCGAGGCCCGCACGGGCGGCGGTGCCCGGCCCGGCGCCACCGCCGGTGGGCCGGGACGGCTGCTGGTCGCCGTCTACGCGGTCTTCGCGCTCGCGGCCGGTGCGCGGGCGGGGGTGCAGATCGCCACCCGCTTCTCCGACGCGCCGGTCGCCTACCTGCTGTCGGCGGTCGCCGCCGCCGTCTACGTCGTGGCGACGGTGGCCCTGGCCCGGGGCGGCCGGACCTCGTTCCGGATCGCAGTCGCCGCCTGCGCGACGGAGCTGGCGGGCGTGCTCGCCGTGGGCACGCTCAGCGTCGCCGACCGCGCCGCGTTCCCCGACGAGACCGTCTGGTCCGTCTACGGGCGCGGTTACGGGTTCGTGCCTCTGATCCTGCCCGTCGTGGGTCTGCTGTGGCTGCGCCGCACCGCCCGCAGAGGTGGCGGAACCCCCGCGGGCGGTGGGCGCCCTGTGAGCGGCGGCGTGTGAGCCCTCCGGCCACAGGTGTCTGTGGGTCATGCCGTCCTCCTGCCAGAGGGGCCGGTCACGCCGCGGCGTGCGCCGAGCTGGGGGAGCCGACCGGCAGGGCGCGCACGGCGGCCCGGGCGATCGCCTCGATCTCCTCGGGGGAGCGGTCGGCGGTCGGGTTGCGGCGCATCCAGCGGATCAGCTTCAGCGGCGGGGCGAACACGATGCCGTCGGCGGTGAACGGCGTGCGGGCGAGCTTGCCGCCGTGCACGGCCAGCACCGGCGTCACCGACACCGGCGTCCCGGCGGCGCGGGAGACCGCCTCCGCGGCGGCCTCGGCCCGCGCGGTCAGCCCGCGGACGAGCTTGGTCTGCGTCCGGCCGTCGATGAAGAGCCTGCCGCCGTGCTGGGAGACCTCGGCCCCGGGCGACCACGCCTCGTTGTGCACGAGCCAGACGCCGCCGGGCCCGACCACCAGTTCGTCGGCGATGCCGTGCCCGGGAACCGTCCGGGCGTGCAGCACGCGGTGCCCGCGCCGCTCCAGCGTGTAGCGCAGGAACCGGTCCATGCGCTGGTCGCCGCGCAGCCCGAGGCGCCACACCCGCGACGCGCTGTAAATGCGCCAATGGACGAGCGTGTCAGCTGTCGCCACCAGAACGGCCATCGCGATTCCGAAAACGGCGTTGACGAGCAGCCCGCACAGCACGAGCGTCGCCGCCGCTAGAAAGGCGCGTGTCCGCAATCGTCCTTTTCGGCCCCGCTGCCAGAGTTCCTCGTACACCGCCTGCGGCGAACCGCCGGTGAAAGCGGGGCGGTCCCTGAGGTAGATGGAGCTGCCGAACATGTCCGTCCTCCCAGCACCTGCTTAGACGCCACCAGTATGGGGATGGTCCGGCATTCCCGCCACACTTTGCGAGGTGACTTAAATCAAACTTCCGCGCCACTTCTTGGGCCTGGGACATTGCTCACCTGCCCGTTCGGGTGTGATTGGGTGAGACGATTCGGGGAACACCGGAGAAGAGCCCCCGAGATTGGCTGAAAGGCGCGGTGCAACTATCACCGCAAGATTCAAGGCCCTTTTCATTGCAATTGTTTGCTCCGGGGCGCGAGCGGCGCGGCAGACTGGGACGATGCACCTCAGCGCCGCCGAAGGCCTCCCCGTCCGCCAGGCCGTCCCCGCCCTGCGCGCGGCTCTGGACGAGCACGGCGCGGCCGTCCTGGCGGCGCCGCCCGGCACAGGGAAGACCACCCTGGTCCCGCTCGCCCTCGCCGGGCTCGCCCTCGCGCAGGGTCAGGGCGCCCCGCCCGCGCCCGGCAGGGTCCTGGTCCTGGAGCCCCGCCGCCTCGCCGCCCGCGCCGCCGCGCGCCGCATGGCCTGGCTCCTCGGCGAACGCGTCGGCGGCCGGGTCGGCGTCACCGTCCGCGGCGAGACCCGCCCCGGTTCCCGCGTCGAGGTCGTGACCACGGGCGTGGTCCTGCAGCGCCTCCAGTCCGACCCCGAGCTCGACGGCGTCGGCACGGTGATCCTGGACGAGTGCCACGAGCGGCACCTGGACGCCGACACCGCGCTGGCGTTCCTGCTCGACGTCCGCGCCGCGCTGCGCCCCGACCTGCGCCTGGTCGCCGCGTCGGCGACCGCCGACACCGGCCCGTGGTCGCGCCTGCTCGGCGGCGCCCCGGTCGTGGAGACCGCGGCGGCGCTCCATCCGGTCGAGACGGTCTGGGCGCCGCCGCCGCGCCCCCTCCCGCCGCCGCACGGCATGCGCGTCGACCCGGGGTTCCTCGCGCACGTCGCCGCGACCGCCCGCCGGGCGCTGGCCGAGCGCGACGGCGACGTCCTGTGCTTCCTGCCGGGGGTCGGCGAGATCACCCGCGTCGCCGGGCTGCTGGCCGGCGCGCCCGCCGAGATCCTGCAGATCCACGGCCAGGCGCCGGGGCGCGTGCAGGACGAGGTGCTCGCGCCCGCGTCGCGCCGCCGGATCGTCCTCGCGACCTCGGTGGCCGAGTCGAGCCTCACCGTTCCCGGCGTCCGCGCGGTCGTCGACTCCGGCCTCGCCCGCGAGCCGCGCACCGACCACGCCCGCGGCCTCGGCTCGCTCACCACCGTCCGCGCGTCCCGCGCCACCGCCGACCAGCGCGCCGGGCGCGCCGGGCGCGAGGCCCCCGGCGCCGTCTACCGGTGCTGGACGCAGGCCGAGCACGACCGGCTCCCGGCCCGTCCCCGCCCCGAGATCGAGCTGGCGGACCTGACCGGCTTCGCCCTCCAGGCGGCCTGCTGGGGCGACCCCGGCGCGACCGGCCTCGCCCTGCCCGACCCGCCCCCGGCCGCCGCGATGGACGCCGCCCGCTCCACCCTGCACGCCCTCGGAGCCCTGCGGGACGGCCGCGCCACCGACCGCGGCCGTCGGCTGGCCCGCGTCGGCCTGCACCCCCGCCTGGCCCGCGCCCTCCTGGACGGCGCCCCGCGGGTCGGCGCCCGCGACGCGGCGCAGATCGTCGCCCTGCTCTCCGAGCCGCCGCCCCGATCGGCGGGCGACGACCTCACCGCCGTCTGGCGCGGCCTGCGCGGCCGGAGCCGCCCCGCCGACCCGCACGCGGCGCGCTGGCGCGACGAGGCGGCCCGCCTCCAGAGGTCGCTCACCGTGGACGCCGGGGCCCCGCCGGGGATCGGCGACGACCGTGTCGCGGGGACCGTGGTGGCGCTGGCGTTCCCGGAGCGGGTCGCGCGGGCGCGGCGGGGGAGCGGCTACCTGATGGCCTCCGGGACGGGGGCCGAGCTGGCGGAGGGGTCGGCACTGGCCGGGGCGCGGCCCGGCTGGCTCGCGGTCGCGGCGGCCGACCGTCCCGCCGGGTCGGCGTCGGCGCGGGTGCGGCAGGCCGTGGTGATCGACGAGGAGGTCGCGCGGTCCGCGGCGGCGCCGCTGGTGGAGACCGCCGAGGAGGTCGTGTGGCGCGACGGGGACGTGGTGGCGCGCCGCGTCGAGCGCCTCGGCGCGATCGAGC
>NZ_JBEUPA010000046.1:0-48964 GCF_040492065.1 Actinomadura sp. NPDC000929
CACCCGCCCGCCTCCTCCCGCCCCTGGCCCGGCTGCCCGCCCAGGTCGTCGCCGACACCGCCCGCATCACCGCGCGCGGCGCGTCCGGCGGGGACTGGACGACGCTGGCCTGCCCGCCCGGCCCCGCCGGCCGCGCCGCCGCGACCCTGCTGATGTCGGCCTCCCCCGGCGCCTACGTCGGCGGCGTCGACCCCGAACGCGCGCTGCTGCGCGTGCACCGCCTGACCGGTCCGTCGCCGTTCGAGCGGAGCCTGCGGCGCGCCGGGCTCGTCGACGACCCCCGACACCGCGCCGCCCACGGCTCCCCGCCCGCCGGAGGCGACCGGGGAGGCGACCGGTGACGACCGACGTCGCGGGCACCGCGATCCCCGCCCTCGTCCTCATGATCGGCGCGCTGCCGCCGGTGCTGCTGGCCACGCTGCGCGGCCGGCCCGCCGGGCGGCTGGCCGGGCTGATCGTCACCGGCCCGCTGGTCACCCTCGCGCTGCTGCTGCTGTCCGCCGCCTACGGCCGGCCCGCCTACCTCGACGTCGCCCTGGTCCTGGCGCTGCTGTCGTTCGCCGGGTCCCTGGTGTTCGCCCGGTTCCTGAGCCGGACCCTGTGAAAGGGGAGCCCCCATGAGCCTGAACCTGCTCGCCGACGCGCTGACCTGGGCCGGAACCGCCCTCGCCGTCGCCACCGGACTGCGGCTGCCCTTCACCCGCGGCGCCGCCGCCCGCCTGCACGCCGTCGCGCCCGTCACCGTCCTGGCCGCGCCGCTGCTCATCGCCGGGCTGGCGCTGCGGCCCTGGTCGTCCTGGCACGACGTCGCCAAACTCGCTGTCATCGCCGTCCTGCTCGCCGCGACCGGCCCCGCCACGATCAGCACCGCCGGGCAGGCCGTCCAACGCGCCGGCCGGACGGAGTGACCCGCCGTGACCACCGTCCTCACCGCCCCAGCGCCCGCGCTGGTGGCCGCCGCGCCGGACGCGCTGTCCGGGCCGCTGTCCGACGCCCTCATCGCCGTCTCCCTCGCCCTGGCCGCGCTGATGGCCACCGCCGTCGTCCTGACCCGCGACCCCGTCCGCCAGGCGATCGTGCTGTCGGGCTACGGGATGGTCCTCGGCCTGCTGTTCCTCGTCCTGCAGGCCCCCGACGTCGCGATGTCCCAGATCGGCGTCGGGACCGTCCTGGTGCCGCTGCTGGTCGTGCTGGCACTGCACGCCACCCGCCGCTACCGCGACAACGGAAACGGCGGGAACGGCGGGAACGGCGAGCGCGGAACAGAAGCCGGGGAGAGCCACGGCCGCGGCGGCGGGCGGACGCGCCGGTGAGGCCCCGCACCCGCGTCTCGCTGTTCGCCGCCGGCGCCGCCGGGACCGCCGCCCTGTTCACCGCCGGGACGCTCGGCCTGCCCGCCTTCGGCGGCCCCCTGCACCCCTACTCCGACCGCGCCGTCCACCAGGCCCTGCGGCGCGGCACCTCCAACGCCGTCTCCTCCGTCAACTTCGACCAGCGCGCCTTCGACACCCTCGGCGAGGAGCTCATCCTGCTGTCGGCCGCGCTCGCCGCCGTGGCGCTGCTGCGCGTCGTGCGCAGCGAGGACGAGAGCGACGGCGCCACCCACCGGCACGGGCCCGCCGAGGTCTCCGACGCGCTGCGCGTCGTCGGCCACCTCCTGCTCCCCTTCACCCTGCTCACCGGCGTCTACATCGTCGCCCACGGCGCCCAGTCACCCGGCGGCGGCTTCCAGGGCGGCGTCGTCCTCGGCACCGCGATCCACCTGCTCTACCTGGCCGGCGACTACCCCGCCCTGCAGCGGCTGCGGCCCATCCCGGTGTTCGAGTCCGCCGGAGCCTCCCCCGCCGTGCGCGTCCCCGCCCTCAACACCGCCGTCGGGATCGAGGTCGGCTGCGCCTCGGTCCTGCTGCTCGGCAAGTTCTTCGAACAGGCACTCCTGGTCCGCGAGCACCCCGGGACCGGCGACCCGCGGGAGCCCGCATGAGCACCGTCCCCTACCTCGCCGCCGGCTGGATCATGCTCGCCGGCCTCTACGGCATCGTCACCACCCGCGACCTCGTGCACGCCGTGGTGTGCCTGTCGGTCACCCAGTCCGGCACCTACGTGCTGCTGCTGGCCATCGGGTACCGCTCCGGCGCCACCGCCCCGGTGTTCTCCGACCGCCCGCCGCCCCCCGCCGGCGGGCCCGTCACCGACCCCGTCGTCCAGGCCATGACCCTCACCGACATCGTCGTCGGCGCCACCGTCACCGCGCTGCTGCTCGCCCTGGCCGTCCAGGTCGCCAAACGGCGCGGCACCCTGGACCCCGGCGCCCTGCGCCCCCTCGAACCGTGATCCTGCAGGCCACCGTCGCGCTGCCCGTCCTGGTCGCCGCCCTGCTCGCCGCCACCGGACGGTGGCTGCCGCGCCCCGCCGTCGACATCACCGCCCTGGCCACCGCCGCCGCCGTCACCGCCCTGACCGGCCTCACCCTCGCCCGCGCCCCCCACCGCCCCCAGGTCGCCTGGCTCGGCGGCTGGGGCCCGGCCACCGGCGTCGGCATCCCCCTGGCCGCCGACCCCCTCGCCGCCGCGCTCGCCTGCGTCGCCGCCGCCCTCACCCTGGCCGCCCTGGCGTTCTCCTGGCGCTACTTCACCGAGATCCAGGCCGTCTTCCACGCGCTCATCCTGCTGTTCCTGGCCTCCATGTGCGCGTTCGTCTACACCGGCGACCTGTTCGACGCCTTCGTGTTCTTCGAGCTGATGAGCGTCGTGGCGTTCGCGCTCACCGGCTACCGCTCCGAGGAGCCCGCCACCGTCCACGGCGCCCTCAACTTCGGCATCGTCCAGTCCCTGGGCGCCTACCTCACCCTCGCCGGCATCGCCCTGGTCTACGGCCGCACCGGGCAGCTCGGACTGGCCGCCATCGGCCGCCACCTCGCCGGCGCCGGCCACCACGGCCGCCCGGGCGCCCTGATCACCGCCGCGTTCGTGCTCGTCTGCACCGGCTACCTCGTCAAGGCCGCCGCCGTCCCCTTCCACTTCTGGCTCGCCGACGCCCACGCCGTCGCCCCCACCCCCGTCTGCGTCCTGTTCTCCGGCGTCATGGTCGAACTCGGCGTGTACGGGGTCGCGCGGACCTACTGGGCCGTGTTCCCCGGACTGGTGCCGCTGCGCGCCGTCGCCGTCCTCGGCGCCGCCGCGGCGCTGCTCGGCGCGGTCATGTGCGTCCTGCAGCACCACATCAAGCGGCTGCTGGCCTACTCCACCATCAGCCACGCCGGGCTGCTCCTGCTCGGCGTCGCCGCCGGCACCCCCGCGGCGCTGTCGGGCACCGCCTACTACCTGGCCGGGCACGCCGGCGTGAAGGGCGCGCTGTTCCTCGCCGCCGGGGCCCTGCTGAACCGGTACCAGACCGTCGACGCCCGCGACCTGCGCGGACGCGGACGCGTCATGCCCGTCACCGGCGCCGTCGTCCTCATCGGAGGGCTGTGCCTGGCCGGGCTCCCGCCCTCCGGGCTGTTCGCCGGGCACTCGGTCACCGAGCACGCCGTCCTGGAGCAGGGCTGGTGGTGGTTCACGCCCCTGTCCATCGCCGCCTCCGCCGTCACCACCGGAGCCGTCCTGCGCGTGTGGCTCGTGGTGTGGCGCGGCATGCCCCCGCGCCGCGACCCAGGCGAGAACGGACCCGCGGAGGAGGACGAGCACGAAGGACCCGAGACGCCCGTCACCCTCACGTCCATCCCCTGGGTGATGGTCGCGCCCGCCGTCGCGCTGCTGGCCGCCGGCCTGGCGATCGGGCTGCTGCCCGGCGGGCCCGTCGCCGACGCCGCCGCGCTGTTCGCCGACCGCGACGCCTACGCCGCCCTCGTCCTGGACGGCCGCCTCACCCACCCCCACGCGCCGCCCGCCGAGCCCTGGACGGCCACGGGCCTCGCCGGCTCGGCCGTCACCGTGCTGCTGGCACTGGCCGTGGCCGCCGCCGGCGTCCGCCGCGCCGCTCACACCCCCTCAGCGGCCCCCTCCGCACGCGCCCCGCTGGGGCGCGCCGTCGGCGCCGCCACCCGCCGCCTGCACGAACTGCACTCCGGGCACGTCGGCGACTACGCCGCCTGGCTCACCGCGGGCGTCGCCGTCCTGGCCCTGCTCACCACCCGCTTCTGACCGCCCCGGAGCTTCCCGGAGCCTCCGGCGGGTCAGATGCTCCAGAGCCGGCGCTTGCGGTAGCGGGGCTCCCACATCACCCGGTTCAGCTCCCGCAGGGGCTTGGGCAACGCCGTGAGGAACCGGCTCCGCTCGACCGGGCCGATCCCGTCCACCACCCACGGGACGAACAGCGGCGTCCCCGCCGCGCAGCGGTCCCGCGCCTCCCCGGCCAGCGCCCGCCACTCCGCGCCGGACAGCACCGACTCCGCCAGCGGCAGCGCGCTCATCTCCTCGTGCCGCAGATGCCGCTCCAGCGCCTCGCGCAGCTCGCGCACCGCCGCCGGCAGATCACCGCCCTCCCCCGCCGCGCCGTTCATCGCCGCGTCGACGCGGGCGACCAGCGGGGCCAGGCGGGCGTGGTCGGCGCGCATCTCCTCCAGCACCGCCCGCTCGGCCCGGCGCCCCGCCACCGCGCGCTCCACCCGCGGCCACAGCCACCCGTCCTCCAGCTCCTGGTGCAGCCGGATCTGCTCCTTGAGGTTCTCCCAGCCCGCGCGCACGTGCCCCGCCCGGCCCTTGCCCGCCGCCGCGGCCGCCGCGAGCCGGTCCAGATCCCGGCGGAACGCCTGGTGGGCGGCGTACAGGAGGGTGCGGCACGTCATGTCCCGCGGCCGCGTCGCGGAAGTCTCCGAACCTGCGAAGGTCTCCATACCCATAGGAGGGCTCCGGCGGCCCCGATGTGACGTCCGGCGCGCCCGAGAGACCCACGTCACACGCCCCGCGCCACCCGGTCAGCCGCCGTCCCCTCCGCCGTCCGATCCGGCTGCCATGGCGGCGGCGATGCCGTCCAGGACGAGCGCCAGGCCGCCCTCGAACGCCTCCCGCGCCGCCTGCTCCAGGTAGGGGACGTCCTCGGCGTCGCCGAGGGAGTCCTCGGAGTTCAGCCAGGCCACCAGCGGGAAGCACTCGGCGAACCCCGGCGCCAGCGCCTCCAGGGCCCCCGCCCGGCCGTGCCACCACTGCTCCTCCGACAGTCCCGTCGCCCGCACCGCCTGCCGCGACTCGGCGAGGGTCTGCGCCGCGCCGCGCACCACGCTCGACAGCGCCGACACCGCGCGCCGCACCCGCCGCGCCGGCAGCCCGGTGGCGGCCAGCACGCCCAGCAGCGCCTCCAGCGCCCGGTACTCGTTCGGGCCGAGCACGGGCCGCGCCTGCGACACCTGCAGCATCCACGGATGCCGCAGGTAGAACTCCCAGGAGTCCCGCGCCCACCGGGTCAGCGCCGCCCGCCAGCCGTCCGCGGCGTCGTAGCCGCCGGGCAACTCCGCCAGCGCGCGGTCGTACATCAGGTCCACCAGCTCAACCTTGCCCGGCACGTAGGTGTACAGGGCCATCGCCGTGCGGCCGAGCCGCTCCCCGACCGCGCGCATCGACAGCGCCGCCATGCCCTCGGCGTCCGCGACGGCGATCGCGGCGTCCACGATGATCTCCACGCTCAGCCCCGGCCGCGGCCCCGGCCCCGTGCGGGGCGCCTGCGCGCCGCGCCACAGCAGGTCCATCGAGCGGCGTGGATCGCCCTGCCCGGCGAAGACGACCAACCTGCATCTCCTTATGCCATAAACTATCGAAATCGAGGATCTCTTTACGCCCTAAGATATCAAGCGAGTGAGGAAGCCCCCATGCCGCTCCAGCCGACGACCGCGCAGCCCGAGCCGCCCGCCGGCGGGCTCCGCGCCGCCGACGCCCACGACGTGATCGAGGTCCGCGGCGCGCGGGAGAACAACCTCGCCGACGTCAGCCTGGACGTCCCCAAGCGCCGCCTGACCGTGTTCACCGGGGTGTCGGGATCGGGCAAGTCGTCCCTGGTGTTCGGCACCATCGCGGCCGAGTCGCGGCGCCTGATCAACGAGACCTACACCGCGTTCGTGCAGGGCTTCATGCCGAGCGTCGGCCGCCCCGACGTCGACGCGCTGCGCAACCTCAGCGCCGCGATCGTGGTCGACCAGGAGCGGATGGGCGCCAACTCCCGCTCCACCGTGGGGACCGCCACCGACGCCCACACCATGCTGCGCATCATCTTCAGCCGGCTCGGGCGGCCGCACGCCGGCACCTCCTCGGCGTTCAGCTTCAACAACGCCGAGGGCATGTGCCCCGACTGCGAGGGGCTCGGCCGCGCCTCCCGCATCGACCTGGACCAGCTGGTCGACCGGGACCTGTCCCTCAACGAGGGCGCCGTCACCGTCCCGAACTTCGCCGTCGGATCCTGGTACTGGAAGGTGATCGCCGACTCGGGGCTGTTCGACCCCGACGCCAAGCTGCGCGACTACACCCCCGCCCAGTGGGACGACCTGCTCCACAAGCCCGCCACCAAGATCAAGAGCAGTGGCATCAACACCACCTACGAGGGCCTGCTGGTCAAGGTCAAGCGCCTCTACCTGGACAAGGACACCGAGTCGCTGCAGCCCCACATCCGCGCGTTCGTCGAGCGCGCCGTCACCTTCAGCGCGTGCGGGGCCTGCGGCGGCGCCCGCCTCAACCAGGCCGCCCTCGCCAGCCGCATCGGCGGGCTCAACATCGCCGACTGCGCCGCCATGCAGATCAGCGACCTGGCCGCCGTCGTCCGCGAGATCACCGAGCCGTCCGTCGCGCCGGTGCTCGCCGCCCTCCAGGAGACCCTGGACTCCCTGGTCGAGATCGGCCTGGGCTACCTCAGCCTCGACCGCGAGTCCCCCACCCTGTCGGGCGGCGAGGCCCAGCGCGTCAAGATGGTCCGCCACCTCGGCTCCAGCCTCAGCGACATCACCTACGTCTTCGACGAGCCCACCGCCGGCCTGCACCCCCACGACATCGCCCGCATGAACGACCTGCTGCTGCGCCTGCGCGACAAGGGCAACACCGTCCTGGTCGTCGAGCACAAGCCCGAGACCATCGCGATCGCCGACCACGTCGTCGACCTCGGCCCCGGCGCCGGCGCCGAGGGCGGACGGATCTGCTACACCGGCGACCTGCCCGGGCTCCGCGCCTCCGGCACCCTCACCGGACGCCACCTCGACCACCGCGCCCGGCTGCGCGACAAGGTCCGCGAGCCGTCGGGGCACCTCGCCATCAAGGGCGCGAACCTGCACAACCTCAAGGACGTCGACACCGAGATCCCCCTCGGCGTCCTCACCGTCGTCACCGGCGTCGCCGGATCGGGCAAGAGCTCCCTCATCCACGGGTCCCTGCCCGGACGCGACGGCGTCGTCGTGGTCGACCAGTCCCCCATCCGCGGATCCCGCCGCAGCAACCCCGCCACCTACACCGGCCTGCTGGACCACGTCCGCACCGCCTTCGCCAAGGCCAACGGCGTCAAACCCGCCCTGTTCAGCGCCAACTCCGAAGGCGCCTGCCCGGCCTGCAAGGGAATCGGGCTGGTCTACACCGACCTGGCGATGATGGCCGGCGTCGCCTCGGTGTGCGAGCAGTGCCACGGCCGCCGCTACACCGCCGAGGTCCTCACCTACACCCTGCGCGGCAAGGACATCAGCCAGGTCCTGGCCATGCGCGTCGCCGAGGCCCGCGAGTTCTTCACCACCGGCCAGGCCCGCGCCGTCCTGGACCGCCTCGCCGACGTCGGCCTGGGCTACCTCGGGCTGGGCCAGCCCCTCACCACCCTGTCCGGCGGGGAGCGCCAGCGCCTCAAACTCGCCATCCACATGGCCGAGAAGGCCGCCACCTACGTCCTGGACGAGCCCACCACCGGCCTGCACCTGGCCGACGTCGACCAGCTCCTGGCCCTGCTGGACCGGCTCGTCGACGGCGGCAACACCGTCATCGTCATCGAGCACCACCAGGCCGTCATGGCCCACGCCGACTGGATCATCGACCTCGGCCCCGGCGCCGGCAGCGACGGCGGCCGCGTCGTGTTCACCGGAACGCCCGCCGAGCTGGTCGCCGGCGCCGACACCCTCACCGCCCGCCACCTGCGCGAGTACGTCCAGGACGCCTGACCCGGCCCCGGCCCGCCGGGCGGCCCCGGCGGGCCGCCCGGCGAACGCGGTCCGCAGGCACAGTCGGCGCCGTCAGCGGGGCGTGGCCTTGGCCAGCACCTCCAGGTAGTGCGGGTTGGACATCACGCCCAGCACGTTGCCGAACGGGTCGACCACCGACGCGGTCACGAACCCCGTGCCCTCGCCCCGCTCGGTGATCTTCTCGTGCAGCGCCGCGCCCATCGCCAGCAGCCGCTCCACCGCCGCCTCCAGATCGTCCACGTGCCAGAACATGACCGCCCCGCCCGGACCCGCCGGCGGCCCCCCGGGACGGAACCGGGCGTCGACCAACCCCAGCTCGTGCTCGTAGTCGCCCACCCGGAACTCGTAGTAGGCGGCACGGCCGTCCGGGCCCGCGACGCGGTAGTACGGCTGCGTCCCCAGCAGCTCGGCGTACCAGTCCTTGGCCGCCTCCACGTCGTCCGCCCAGAAGTTGATGGTGGCGAATCCCCGCAGCATGTCGTGCCTCCGATCCATCGGAACCGGACGTTCCGACCCGATGCAGGCAACGCTAGACGGCCAATAGGTCACCCAAGGTCCTATTGGCGCGGCAGGATGGACGGCATGCGTGATCCGTCCGGACGGCTGCTCCAGCTGCTGTCCCTCCTGCAGACGCCCCGCGAATGGTCGGGCACCGAACTGGCCGCGCGGCTCGGCGTCACCGCCCGCACCATCCGCCGCGACATCGACCGCCTGCGCGACCTCGGCTACCCCGTCCACGCCACCCACGGCAACACCGGCGGCTACCGGCTCACCGCCGGCGCCGCGATGCCGCCGCTGCTGCTGGACGACGACGAGGCCACCGCGATCGCGATCGGCCTGCGCACCGCCGCCGCCGGGGCCGTCACCGGCATCGAGGACGCCTCCCTGCGCGCCCTGGCCAAACTCGACCAGGTCCTTCCCCACCGGCTCCGGCACCGCGTCGCCGCCCTCACCGAGGCCGCCGTGCCCCTCCCCCCGCAGGACGGCGCGCCGCCCCCCGCCGACCCCGCCGTCCTGGCGCTGCTCGCCGCCGCCTGCCTCGCCCGCGAGAAGATCCGCTTCACCTACACCGCCGCCGACGGGCGCGGCACCCGCCGGCTGGCCCAGCCCCACCGCCTCGTCACCGCCGGCCGCCGCTGGTACGTGGTGGCCCACGACGAGGACCGCGCCGCCTGGCGCACCTTCCGCGCCGACCGCGTCACCGACCCGCACCGCACCGGCATGCGCGGCCCCGAACTCCACCTGCCCGGCGGCGCCGACCCCGCATCCTGGGCCATGGACACCCTGGCCGGCGGCTCGGGCACGATCCGGGCGCGGCTGCTTCTGCACGCCCCCATCGAGGAGGCCGCCGAGCACGTCACCGCCTGGCAGGGCGTCCTGGAACCCGCCGACGACCGCACCTGCCTCCTGCACACCCGGTCGGACTCGATGCGCTTCCTGGCCTACCGCGTCACCCTGCTGCCCATCGACTACACGCTGCTGGACCCGCCCGAACTCGCCGGCCACCTGGCCGCCATCGCCGACCGCGCCACCCGCGCCATCCGCGACCTGACCGCCGCCCAGCCGTGAACCGCCCGCGTGCGCGCGGCCGGGACCTCAGCGCTCGCCGGGCGCAGAGCCGAGGGTCGTGTCGCCGAGCGACTCCAGCAGCGTCCGCAGGGCGGCCGCCAGGCGCCCCCGCTCGTCCGGCGACAGCGCCGCCAGCAGGCGCTCCTCGTTGGCGACGTGCAGGCCGACCAGCTCGTCCACGATCTCCAGGCCGCGCGGCGACAGCCGGATCCGCACCGACCTGCGGTCACCGGTGTCGCGCACCCGCTCCACCAGGCCCTTGGCCTCCATCCGGTCGATCCGGTTGGTGATCGCCCCCGAGGTGACCATCGCCGACCGCAGCAGCGCACCCGCGGTCAGCTCGTAGGGGGCGCCGTGCCGCCGCAGCGTCGCCAGGACGTCGAACTCCCAGCTCTCCAGCCCCCGCGCGGCGAAGAACTCCTTCAGCTCCCGCCCGAGCAGCGACTGCGCCCGCGAGATCCGCCCGACGACGCCCATCGCCGACACGTCCAGGTCGGGACGCTCGCGGCCCCACTGCGCCAGGATCGCGTCCACCGCGTCCGCCATGTCCCACCCTCCCGCGACAATCTCAACGTTGAGATTATCAATCAGGACAGGCGCCGGCGCTGAGGTCGACCATGAAGCAAGTGGCACCTGGCGGAGCGTGGGCGCGGAACCGGACTGGAGACGCGGCGCACCGCACGCGCGGTGAGAGGTGTGCGGCGGCGGTGCTCAACATGCACGGGCCGGGGTAACTGAGAGGGAGGAGACGTCGACGCGCCCCCTCCATTTTCAACTTATAGCGGACCGGGGGGCTTGCGGCAAGGCCCCCGTCGTGCCGCAGAATCGTCGGCCGAGGCCAGTACCTGCGTGAACGGGGACGCGACCAGTGCGGGGCATCCGCGGGGAACCGGCGCGCGCGACCCGCGCCGGGGGACGGCCGAGAACCACTCTCGTGAATGGGGTTTCATGATCGACGTGATCGTGGTCGGCGGCGGGCCGACCGGCATGATGCTGGCCTGCGAGCTGCGGCTGCACGGGGTGGGCGTCCTCGTCCTGGAGAAGGACGAGGAGCCGGCCCCGTTCGTGCGCTCGCTCGGGCTGCACGCGCGCAGCATCGAGGTGATGGACCAGCGCGGCCTGCTGGAGCGCTTCCTCGCGCACGGCAAGACGTACCCGGTCGGCGGTTTCTTCGCCGCCATCCGCAAGCCCGCGCCCGAAGGGCTGGACACCGCGCACCCCTACGTCCTCGGCATCCCGCAGCCCGTCACCGACCGGCTGCTGGCCGAGCGCGCCGCCGAGCTCGGCGCCGAGATCCGGCGCGGCAGCGAGGTCGTCGGGGTGAGCCAGGACGAGGAAGGGGCGACCGCCGAACTGGCCGACGGCACGCGGCTGCGAGCGCGTTACCTCGTCGGCTGCGACGGCGGCCGCAGCACCGTCCGCAGGCTGCTCGGCGTCGCCTTCCCCGGCGAGCCCACCCGGGTCGACACGCTCCTGGGCGAGATGCAGGCCACCGCGCCGCCCGAGGAGATGGCCGCCGTGACGGCCGAGGTCCGCGAGACCGAGAAGCGGTTCGGCATCGGACCGCTCGGGGACGGCGTCACCCGCGTCATCGTGCCCGCCGAGGGAGTGGCCGAGGACCGCTCGGCCCCGCCGACGCTCGAGGAGTTCAAGCGCCGCCTCCGGGCGGTCGCCGGCACCGACTTCGGCGTCCACTCCCCCCGCTGGCTGTCGCGCTTCGGCGACGCCACCCGGCTCGTCGAGCGCTACCGGGTCGGGCGGGTGCTGCTGGCCGGCGACGCGGCGCACATCCACCCGCCCGTCGGCGGCCAGGGACTCAACCTCGGCATCCAGGACGCCTTCAACCTCGGCTGGAAACTGGCCGCCGAGGTCAGCGGCCGGGCGCCGGAGGGACTGCTGGACACCTACCACGCCGAACGGCACCCCGTGGCGGCCGACGTCCTGGACAACACCCGCGTGCAGATGGAGCTGCTGTCCACCGAGCCGGGCCCCGTGGCCGTGCGGCGGCTGCTGTCGGAGCTGATGGACTTCGACGAGGTGAACCGGCACCTGACCGAGAAGATCATCGCGACCGGGATCCGCTACGACCTCGGCGGCGAGCACCCGCTCGTCGGCCGCAGGCTCCGGGACGTCGTCCTGAAGCGGGGCCGCCTCTACGAGCTGATGCACGACGGCCGCGGACTGCTGCTCGACCAGACCGGCCGCCTGTCGGTCGCGGGCTGGGAGGACCGCGTCGACCACGTCGCCGACACCAGCGAGGAACTGGACGTCCCCGCGGCCCTGCTGCGGCCCGACGGCCACGTGGCATGGGTCGGCGACGACCAGGACGGCCTGCGCGGCCCCATGGCCGAATGGTTCGGCGCCCCCACCGCCTGAACGGGCGCACGCCCGCACCTGCTCACCGACCGGCCCGCGGCCAAGCGCTTTCGGACGCTGCGGGACCGGCGGCGAGACGAAGGTCGAGACGGTGAAGCAGCAGGACCATCGCCGCTCCGATGACGGCGAGGCCGGCCGTGTCGAGCGGATCGCGGGTATGGGAGACGAGGCCGAAGACGGTGTGGGCGACGAGCGCTCCGGTCGCGGCGGCCAGCCGGTGACGGGCCGTCCACCCGTCCGCCCCGCTCCACCGGCGCAGCGCCCAGCAGGCCGCCGCGGCGGTCGCCGCCGCTGCGGCCATCGGCAGCGGCGCCCACGCGCGGGGCAGGAACGCCGGATGGTGCGCCCCGGCGAAAGGGAACAGCAGCGCCAAGAAGGCGAACGCCGCCATGGCGCACACGGCCCCTAGCCGGAACAGCCCGGGAACCGGTACCGCGGCGCGGGCCGGGGCGCGGACCCCGCGCCCCGACCGCACGGCGAGCGCCGCCGTCACCGCCGCGGCCGCCAGCCCGAGGACCACCAGGGCGGCGCGGCCCGACAGCAGGTAGCCGGGGTCCTCCACCGGAGGCACCGACACCCGCAGCAGCGCCGCCCCCAGCAGCGCCGCGGCGGCGGTGCCGGCCAGCCCCGCGCGGCGCAGGTAGGGCGTCCGGCCGAGGTCGCGGAACGCCAGCTCGACGAGCGTGACCGGCAGCAGGACGCTGAACACCGCGTGATAGGGAAGGTTCAGCTCGGCGTAGGGGGCGTTGACCCCCCACGGCCTGGGCCCCCACCCGGCGGCGCCGTACAGGTGGGGGCTGGTGAGGCTCTGCAGCGCCAGCCCCTCCTCGACCAGGCCGTAGGCGAGGCCCATCAGCAGCAGGGCGCCCGCCCCGCCGCCCGTCCGGCGGACCGCCTCGCGGATCAGCAGCACCCCGGCCCCGTAGATCGGCACATAGAGGACGACGAGCCACAGCATCTTCACGGGGACCGAGCCGAGCGTGAGCTCGGCGACGGCGGGCGCGACGAGCACCAGCGCCGCAGCGGCGCGCCGCTGCCGCCGCCGGTTCGAAGGAGGGACCATCCCTCGACGGTAGGGACGGGCCCCGCCTCCGCGCCTCCGGCGGCGGACTGGTCTGCGCGCTCCGTCTTCAGACGGAGAGAAGGGCCCGAACCACTCCGCGGTCGTAGGCGAACCCCCGAGTTGGCGCAGAGTCGACGACACGCGCGTCCTCCCCGTCGCCTCGGTGACCGTCAGACGACGCGCGATCTCGGGCTCCGAGGCAGTGTGAGCACCGGGCCGTCAGGCGGTCTCCTCCAGCGGCAGGTGGGCGCGGACCCGGAACCCGCCCGCGGGATCCGGCGCGGCCTCCAGCGTCCCGCCCAGCAGCGCCGCGCGCTCGCGCATCCCGGCGACCCCCTGCCCGGCGCCCGTCCACGCCGGCCGGCCGCCGCCCGTCCCGTCGTCGCGGACCTCCACGGTCAGCCGGCCGTCCCGCGCGCGGACCGTGACGACCGCGGTGGACGCGCGGGCGTGCCGCAGGGCGTTGGTCAGCGACTCCTGCACGATGCGGTACGCCGACAGGGCCACGCCCGGCGGGACGTCGGCGTCCTCCAGCCCTTCCCGCACGACGCGGACGGGGAGCCCTGCGGCCTCCACCGTCCCGGCGAGCCGCTCCAGATCCGCGAGCGTCGGCTGCGGCACCAGGGCGTCGCCGTCGGGAACCGCCGCGGTCTCCCCGTCCAGCAGCCGCACCGTGCGCACGAAGCGGCGGAGCTCGACCAGCGCCTCCCGCCCCGACGCCTCAAGGCTCCGCACCGCCTCCCGCGCCTTCTCGGGGCTGGTGTCGAACACGTCGTCCGCGGCGGCGGCCTGCACCACCATCACCGACACCGTGTGCGCCAGGACGTCGTGCAGTTCACGCGCGATGCGAGCCCGCTCCTCCAGCACCGCCCGGCGCGCCTCGGCCTGCCGCCGCGCCGCCCACGCCCGTCCGAGCGCGCCCCAGCTCCACGCCAGGACCGCCGCGACCGGCCACAGGATCGCCGCGACGCCACGGCCGCCGGCGCCGGCCGCCGCGCCGAGGACGGCCGCCGTTCCCACCGCCGCCCACAGCGACGTCCGCGCCGGCCGCAGCCAGGCGAACGTGCTCAGCACCACCAGCGCGATCCCCGTCCCGGCCGCCGGAACCAGCCACTGCAGGGCCGCCCCGGAGACCACCGCGACCGCGGTGACCACGGCGGGCCGCGAACCCAGCCACCACAGCGCCGCGGCCTGGACGACGACGAGCGCCGTCACCAGCGGGCGCCCGGCCTCCGCCGGCACGCCGCGGGGCGCCAGGAGCAGCACCGGTGACAGCGCCGCGAGCGCGCCCGCCACCAGCGGCGCCTTCCACCGCGTCGGCAACGACGCCTCGAACCGGTCTCGCACGCCTGCAGACGCTACCAGCGCGGATTCGGCCACCGACCGAACTCCGCAGCGCGCAGGACGACTCGCGCAGGGCCGCCGGCATCGGGGGCAAGGACCGGGCGGGCCGGGTGGCCGCCCGGTCCTTCCTCGCTAGTCCCTGGCCATCACCGTGAAGGTGAATCCGGTGGTTCTCGGACGGCGCAGCGGAACGTCGCACTTGATCCGGCGCAGCACATCGTTCCTGCTGAGGCCGAGCCCCTGCGCGATGAGCCGGTCCGGCCGCACCGGCACCGGATCCTCGAAGACGACCTCCACCCGGACCGGCCACGCCCCGTCCTGCCATGACGACGGGACGTCCAGCCGCCAGGCTCCCGTCCAGTCCAGGGTGAAGCGGTTGCGCCGGGCCAGCAGCGGATCCAGCAGCCTGGACGCCACCAGCTCCGGATCGTTGACGCGGTACCCGTGGAGCTCGACCGGATCGATGGACCTGACCGGCACCCGCTCGTGCACGGGGACCTTGCGCGTCCGATCGCAGGACACGCAGCGAACCAGCAGCCACACGTCCAGCAGCTTGCCGTTGGCGTTGACGCGGAACCTGCCCTCCCCAGTGGTGGCCGACTCCGAGAGGCAGTCCACGCACCGCAGCGAGAGCAGAGGCAGCCTGGTGCGGTGGACGACCCAGGGCAGCACGATATGAGGTTGTGAAGACATGAGCCCTCTAGACCTGACACGAGGCCGATTACGCGCGGCCTCGAACGCTGAACGACCGGGCGCGCAACGGCAGCCCGGCGGAGCCGACGAGAGCGTCGGCTACAGGTGAGCGAGAAAAGGTGTCAGGTCTGAAGAGCAGGCGGGGTCACGCGGTTCTGTCCTTTGTCTTCACTGCGACAGGGCCGCACGCAACCTACGGCACCCCGGAGGAGGGCTCAAGCGGTTTTCCTCGCGGCCCGCGTCAGCCCCGGCCGAGGACGCAGAACTCGTTGCCCTCCGGGTCCGCGAGGACCGTCCACGGCACGTCGCCCTGGCCGAGGTCCAGGTCCGTGGCGCCGAGACCCCGCAGGCGGGCG
Source organism: Actinomadura sp. NPDC000929 (assembly GCF_040492065.1). Taxonomy (NCBI): domain Bacteria; kingdom Bacillati; phylum Actinomycetota; class Actinomycetes; order Streptosporangiales; family Thermomonosporaceae; genus Actinomadura; species Actinomadura sp. NPDC000929. The sequence goes on from NZ_JBEUPA010000046.1 coordinate 15,536, forward strand.
ACCTCCGCGTCCTTGGCCTCCGCGGAGTCGGGCAGCAGATCGATATGCACGCGGCTCCACCACGTCCTCACACTGGGCGCGCGGAGGAACTCCAGATACGGGCCGACGCCCTCGGCGGAGCGCAGCACCACACGATCATCGGTCTCCTCGTGCACGGTCCAGCCGATCGCCTCGCCCCAGAACCGCAGCATGGCCCGCGGATCCGCGCAGTCGACCACCACCGCGGCGATCGGCCCGGTGTCCCGGTAGACGTCCCGAGGCTCCAGGACGCAGAACACGTTGCCCTCCGGATCGGCCATGACCGTCCACGGGACGTCGCCCTGGCCCACGTCCGCGGGCGTCGCACCGAGATCGGTCAGGCGCGCGACCAGCTCCGCCTGATGGGCCTCGGAGGTGGTGGCGAGATCGAGGTGCACACGGTTCTTCACCGTTTCGGGGTCCGGAACGGTGACGAGGTCGACGCAGACGGCGGTGGGGTCGGGCCAGTCGAAGCCCACGGGCTCAAGGTTGGTCACGCCGGGTCCCTCGCTGGAAATGCCCCAGCCGAGCACCTCCGCCCAGAACCGGCCAAGCGTCGAGTCATCCCGAGCCTTGAAGTTCACCTGAACAAGTTGCAGCGCCATGACGCCCAACCCTAAGCCCAGACGGCGAGGTCTTCTGAACCCGGCCAGCAGGCCAAACACCCTCCCGGCCGGCGACCGTCGGCGACGGCTCGGGCCAGGCTCGCGGCGTCGGAGATCGCCTGTCGGGTCTGCTGCTTCTCCAGCTCACGAAGTCCAGCGGTCATGCGATCCAGTGTTCCATGGGTCGCAGACAAAAATATTCTTGACACATATTTATGTTCAGCCTAAGTTTGCTCACGTCTCAACGAGAGGAGCGCGCATGAACCTGCGCATCACCCCACCGCCGGCGTCCAGGAAGACCCCGTTCGCGTACGGCAAGCACATCCGTCCCAACCCCAGGCCCCTGCTCCGCAAACCGCCGCCCCCGCGCGGCAGGAAAGGCCGCTGAGGAGAAGCACCCATGCACATCCGCGCCACCACCGAAGAGATCGCCGCCGTCAGGGCCCGTTTCGACCTGCTGACGGCCGGCGTTCCCGACCTGCCCGCCGACTCCGACCAGGCGCCCGCGCTCCCCGGCGCGGGCGGCCTGCCCGGCCAGTGGGTGAACGTCTCCGGGCGGTCCGGCACCGACGCGGGAGTAGTGCTGTACGTCCACGGCGGCGGCTTCGCGCACACCGAACCGCGAGCGGAACGGCTCCTGGCCTACCACCTGTCCAAGGCCACCGGCCGCCCCGTCTTCGCGATCGACTACCGATTGGCCCCCGCCCACCCCTACCCGGCGCCGCTGCACGACGTGCTGGCCGCGCACGACGACCTGCTCACCCGCGGAGCGGCGGAGGTCGTCCTGTTCGGCGAGTCGGCGGGCGGCACCCTGGTGCTGTCGGCCCTGCTGGCGCTCAAGGCCGCGGGGAAGCCGCTGCCCAGGGCCGTCGCGGTGTCGCCGGTGACCGACCTGACCCTGTCCAGCCTCTCCCCGAGGGCCGACGACGGGCAGGACCTGATCAACCGTGCCGTCCTGGAACGGGTCTGCGCCCAGTACCTGGCGGGCGCACGACCCGATCAGGCGCCGCAGTCACCCCTGCACGGCGACCTCGCCGGACTGCCGGACCTGCTGCTGGTGGCAGGCTCCCGAGAGGTGCTGGCCGACGACGTGCGCCGCTTCGCCGCGGCGGCCGAGAGCGCCGGTACTCACGCCGCCCTCGACGTCTACGAAGGCATGCCCCACGTCTTCCACCTGGCGATGCTGACCGGAACGCCCCTCACGACCACGACCACATTCCTCCGCCGCCTGGCGGACTTCACCAACGGAAGATCTGCATGCGAGTCACTCAAAGAGAACCGTTGCGCCTGATGAGCGTGCACGCCCACCCCGACGACGAGTCGAGCAAGGGCGCCGCGACCCTCGCCAAATACGCCGCCGAGGGCGCGGACGTCCTGGTGGTCACCTGCACCGGCGGCGAGCGCGGCACCGTGCTCAACCCCGCCATGGACCGGCCCGAGGTGCGCGAGAACCTCGCCGCGATCCGGCGGGCCGAGATGGAGGCCGCCCGGGACGTCCTCGGCGTCCGGCAGCGATTCCTCGGATTCGTCGACTCCGGGCTGCCGGCGGCGGGCGAGCCGCTGCCGGAGGGCTGCTTCGCCCTCGCCCCGCTGCAGGAGGCCGCCGGACGGCTGGTGGCGCTGATCCGCGAGTTCCGCCCGCACGTCATCGTCACCTACGACGAAACCGGAGGCTATCCGCACCCCGACCACCTCAGAACCCATGAAGTGACCGTCGCGGCGTTCGAGGCGGCAGGCGAAGCCGACCGGTTTCCCGGCACCGGGCAGCCCTGGCAGCCGCTCAAGCTCTACTACCACGGGGCCCTGTCCAAGGCCTGGTTCCAGACCATGCACGACGCGATGACCGCCCGCGGCATCGATTCGGGCATGCAGGCCGTCCTGGCCGAATTCCCCGCTGACGTCCCCGCGCCGCAGTTCACCACCCAGGTGCCTTGCGCGGAGTACTTCGGCGTCAGGGACCGGGCGCTGCTCGCACACGCCACCCAGATCGACCCGAACGCCGGCCTCATGCTGCACGACCGCGACGTCGAGCGGGAGGTCTGGCCCACCGAGGACTACCACCTGGCCCGCTCCCACGTAGAGACCTCCCTCCCCGAGGACGACCTGTTCTCCGGCCTGCGGCCCCGCAAGGTGCTGATCTCCGGCGGCGGGGTGGCGGGATCGACGGTCGCCTACTGGCTCCGGCATCACGGATTCGCCCCGACCGTCGTCGAACAGGCCCCCGCCCTGCGGCAGGGCGGCCAGGCCGTCGACTTCCGCGGCCCCGCGCTGACCGTGCTGGAGCGGATGGGCCTGCTGGAGCAGGTGAAGGAACATGACACCGGCATCGGCGACTGCACCATCGTGGACGCCAAGGGAACGCCGTACGCCGTCATACCGTCGATCCTGTACGCCGGTGAGCTGGAGGTCCTCGTCGACGAACTGATCGAGATCCTGTACGGCAGGGCCGTACAGGCCGGGGTCGAGTACCGCTTCGGCGACTCGATCACCGCACTGGAACCGGACGAGGACGGGGTGAGCGTCACCTTCGAGCACGCGCCCCCGGAGCGCTTCGACCTGGTGATCGGCGCGGACGGCGCTCACTCGGCGGTGCGCCGGCTGGCGTTCGGTCCCGAGGAGGACTTCGCCCACTACCTGGGCTGCTACTACGGCTACTGGGAGACCGGCAACCACCTCGGCCTCGACCACGAAGGGATGGCCACCGGCGATGGTGAGACAGCCGCGCTGAGCATCTTCAGCGTCAAGAACAACGCGGCCGCTCGGGTGGGCCTGCTGTTCAAGTCCGACGAGCTCCTGGCCTACGGCCGGCGCGACATCGAAGCGCACAAGAGGATCCTCCGGCAGCGGGCCGCCCACCTCGGCTGGCAGACGCCCGCCCTGCTGGAGAAACTGGACACCACCCGTGACCTCTACTTCGACGCCATGACCCAGATCCGCATGGAGACCTGGTCCAAGGGCCGCATCGTGCTCGTCGGCGACGCCGCCCACTGCGCCGCCCCCACCTCCGGACGCGGTACCTCCCAGGCACTGATCGGTGCGTACGTCCTGGCCGGCGAGCTCGCCACCGCGGACGGCGACCACGAAGCGGCCTTCACCGCCTACGAATCGGCCCTGCGCGAGCATGTCGCGCGCAACCAGGAGATCGGCGTCCACGGCAGCCAGTACGTCTTCGCCCAGCCCACGCAAGAGATGTTCGACGCCATGGCCGCCCAGCTCACCGAGCCGTCCGACGAGCCCGACGCCGACCTGTCACTGAAGACCTACTAAAAGCTGCTGGCCAAGCGTTCGCCGTCCGGGCTGAACGCCACCGCGTACACCGTGTTGGACCACCTCCCTGGGCAGACCGCCGCCTGGCTCAGGCCGCCGACCGGAGCCCGGCGGGACGACGGCGGAGAGCGGGGTCGAGCAATGCCGGGGGCTTGTACTCCTGGTCGAGCGCGCTGACCTCGGTGCCCGGCGGGACGATCTTGTCGATCCGGTCGAGGATGTCGTCGGGCAGCTCGACGTCGGCGCCGGCCAGAAGGTCGTCGAGGTGTTCCATGGTGCGCGGGCCGAGGAGCGCGGCGGTGACGCCCGGGTGGGCGATGGCGAACGCCATGGCCAGGTGGGTCATGGGCAGGCCGGCCTCCTCGGCGAGCGGGATGAGATGTTCGACGACGTCGATGCGGCGCTCGTCGGTGAGGTGGCGGGAGAACTGGACGCGTTTGAGGTCGTTCTCACCGCCCTTGCGCACTCTGCCGGTCAGCAGGCCCTGGCCGAATGGACCCCACGCCATGACGCCCATGCCGTACTCCTGCGCCAGCGGCAGGACCTCCCGTTCGATGCCGCGGTTCAGGATGGAGTACGGCGGCTGCTCGGTGCGGAACCGCTGCAGGCCGGCGCGTTCGGCGGCCCACTGAGCCTGGACGATCACCGAGGCGGGCGTCGTCGAGGAACCGATCACGCGCACCTTGCCGGCCCCGACGAGGTCGGTCAGAACGGCAAGGGTCTCCTCCAGGTCGGTGTCCGGGTCAGGCCGCTGGAGCTGATAAATGTCGATGTAGTCGGTGCCGAGCCGGCGCAGGGAGTTCTCGACGGCGGTGGTGATCCAGCGGCGTGAGGCACCCTGTTGGTTGACGCCCTCGCCCATGGGCATGCCGACCTTGGTGGCCAGGACCACCTCGTCGCGGCGGCCCTTGAGGGCCTTTCCGACGATGTCCTCGGAGTCGGCGTAGCGGTCGGCGGTATCGATGAGGTTGATCCCGGCGTCCATCGCCTTGTGGATGATCCTGACCGACTCGTCTGGGTCGTTGCCCATCTGGCTGGCGAACATCAACGTGCCGAGTGCATAGGGGCTCACCTTGATCCCGGTTCGCCCGAGGTTGCGATACTTCATGAACGTGCTCCTTCGGTCCCGACCGGCGAGTGGATCCCGGCCGGCCACCGCCCGTCGGCCGGTACATCCACCTTCCGCGGACCTGCGGGCATCAACCAGTACCCGCCGCAGCCAGTGGACCGGGAGTACCACGACGGGACGCGGCCGACTGCCCATACTGGGGAGATGACCGGATCCACGGATCTTGGCAGGGCCCTGCACGCCTGGCGGGATCGCACGAAACCGGCCGAGGCCGGCCTGCCGGACGACGGACGCCGGCGCGCGCCAGGCCTGCGGCGTGAGGAGCTCGCCCTGCTCACCGGCTTGTCCGTCGACTACATCGTGCGGCTCGAACAGAGCAGGTCGACGAATCCGTCCCCCCAAGTACTGTCCGCGCTGGCTCGGGCGTTGCGGCTCACGACGGCGGAGCGTGAGCACCTCTTCGTGCTCGCCGGTCAGGCGGTGCCGGGCCCCGGACAGATTTCCGACCATGTGCCAGCCGGCGTGCAGCGCCTGCTGGATCGGCTGACCGGCACACCGCTGAGCGTGTACGACGCCGCATGGAACCTCATCACGTGGAACCGGTTGTGGGCCGCGCTGTTCGGCAACCCGCCCACGTCGCGCGGCTTCGGGAGGAATGCGGTGTGGTGGTCCTTCGTGGAACCGCCCGCCGGATACCCCCAGGCCATGAGCAGGGAGACGGGTAACCGCGCCGCCTTCATGTCCGACCTGAGAGCGGCGGCGGCTCGCTATCCGAAGGATGCCGGACTGGCCGCACTGATCGATGAGCTCCGTGCCCGGAGCGGTGACTTCGCGGCGCTGTGGGACTCCGGCGTGGTAGGTGTACACGAGCCCCTGACCAAGACGATCCGGCACGCGAGCGTCGGCGAACTCACCCTCGACTGCGACATCCTCGCGGCGCTCGGCAGCGATCTGCGGATCATGGCCTTCACCGTGGCGGAGGGCAGCGAGACCGCCGAGCGGCTGCGGCTACTGGAGGTCGTCGGCGTCCCGGTCTGACGGGCGCCGGAACGGACAGTGGATTTGGCAGGCCCCATCACGGGGCGGCTACTCGCCTGGCAGAGCTTTCATCCCGCCACCCGTCGCCTGGACGCGGTCGGCCAACTCGTCGGCCAGGAGGTCCATGAGGAGGCCGTCGTGCCACGTGCCGTCGATGTCGCGTTCGTACTGGCGCATGACGCCGACCGGACGGAAGCCGACCTTCTCGTAGCAGCGGATGGCGGCGGCGTTGGAGGCGGCCGGGTCGATGGTGATCCGGTGGTGGCCGTGGTCCTCGAACAAGTGCCTGGCGAGAGTGCGGATCGCGTCGGGCCCCAGGCCGCGACCGTGCACTGACGGGTCGAGGTAGATGTCGATGCCGGCGTGGCGGTAGTCGGGGTCCTGCTCGGCGTGCCACTGGATCAGGCCGACGGTCCGGCCTTCGTGTTCGATGACCAGTTTCCCCGTGTCGGTATCGGCGAGCTCGCGGGCCACCTCGGCTACCAGGTCGGTTCCACCTCGCCACCACCGGCGGACCTCCGGCCTCGCGCGAATCGCCGCCAGCGCGGGCACATCGTCCATCGTCGCCGGACGCAACGTCACCGACTCACCGAGAAGGGGCTCGCTCATGGGCCGACGATATCCGCGGCACCGTTCCCCCGGCACCTGATGCCGATCCCGCACCACCCGCCGCACGCCCACACCCGCGAGAGTCCCCGGACCGCTCGCCCTCCTACGACCTCGGCGCCGTACGCGCGCATACGTGCGTAACCGCCTCAAGAAACTCCCCGGCCCCCAGACAGCGGCGGATCGTCTCGGCGAGCTCACGGCGGCCGCCGAGACGATCTGCACGCGCCTCCCTTCGCCGAGGATTCCGGTGGCTCGCCAATCCCTGCCACTTTCCTGAGTCCTCGGGCGTCGCTAGACCGACACCCGAGGACGTTTCAGCCGCTCAGGACGCGCGGTAGGCGGCGGCGAAGGCGCGAACGGCGGTGTCGGCGTAGTGGTCGAGTTCGGCTGGCGCGAAATGGACGTCCTCACCGCAGAACATGACCTTGTTGACCGGGATCGAGACGACCAGCCAGGTGAAATGGTTGGCCGCGAGGACGGGGTCTTCGATCCGCAGCAGTCCGCGGTGGGTCAGTTGCTCGAAGGACGATGCCAGCGCGGCGTGCACTCGCTCGGGGCCTGCCTCGAAGTAGGCACGGCCGAGTTCGGGGAAGCGACCGGCTTCGGCGATGACCAGGCGACGCACGCGCAGGTGTGAGGGTTGCGTGATGGCGTGGACGAACTGGCGCGCGACCGCCGTCAGGGTGGTCTCGACGTCATCGGTGATCGCCAGCTCCCCCAGGGCGGCCTGGAAGAGCTCATCGATGCCGCCCAGGCGATCGAGAACGATCTGCTCGAACAGCTTCTCCTTGCGCCCGAAGTGCTTGTAGATCGTCTGCTTCGACGCTCCAGCCACCGAAGCGATCTCGTCGGTCTTCGCGCCGACGTAGCCGTCGCGTAGGAACACCTCCATCGCCGCATCCATGATCCGGCGCCGCGTCTGCGCGGCGAGATCCTCCCCGGCGCCCGCCCGCGGAGGTTCGGCTTTCGGCATCGTCGCTTCTCCTGGTTCTGCTCTGCCAGAACGAACATTGACTCTGTCCGAACAGTACCGTACGGTACCGTACCGTCGGGCAGTACCGTACGGTACGGTTCACCCCCTAGGCGAGGAGAATCCAATGCGCAAGATCATCAGTAGCCTGTTCGTGTCGCTGGACGGCGTGGCAGAGGCCCCCGACACCTGGCACTTCCCGTACTTCAACGACGAGATGGGCAACGCAGTCGGTGGGGCCATGGCCGGCTGTGACGCGATGCTGCTCGGGCGTGTCCAGTACGAGGAGTTCGCCGCCTACTGGCCCACCAGCCAGGACGAGTTCGCCGGCTTCATGAACGACCAGAAGAAGTACGTGGTCACCAACACGCTCACCGAAGCCACCTGGAACAACACCGAGATCATCAGTGGTGACGTGGCTGCCGGGCTCCACGCGCTCAAGAGCTCCGAGGGCAAGGACATCGCCGTCACCGGCAGCCTCACCCTCGTGAGGTCCCTGCTGGAGACGGGGCTTCTGGACCAGCTGCAGCTGTTCGTCCACCCCATCGTCGTCGGCAAGGGCGCCCGCTGGTTCGACGGCCTCGACACCATCAAGCTGAACCTGGCCACATCCGAAACCTTCACCACCGGCGTGATCAACCAGATCTACACCCCGGCCGCCTGAGACGAACCGACTCTCAGCTGGCAGGCACCGTGGTCGGGGCCCCGGCCGCAGAGCCCGCCAGCTGAGAGTCAGCTTCCCGGGCTCATCACACAGAGCTGCCTTGGGGCCGGTGGCACGGACTCGAGCCCTGGACCACTCCGACAGGGAAATATCGCCGCTCTCGGTTCCGGGCGGCGGCCATTCATTTCACGCGGTGGGGCTGGCCAGCGGAAAGCCGCTGGCACGGCCCGCAAGCGAACCTCGGAGCGCACGCCGACCGCCCTCCATCACCTCCGGAGCATCAGCGCTTGACTCGCGCCTGGCGGCATCGGGAAGTATCGGCCCGAGGCTGCGGGATGCCCCCTGCGTCACGCGACCGGACGAAGCTCGGTTGCTGCGAGGCGGGCGAGTGCTCAGTGGAGCATGGTGAGGAGACCCTCAACGCCGCGTTTGAACGCGCCACCGACGCTCTCGACGCCGTCGAGGTGGGCGCCGGTCATGGCGCCGTCGCGCATCATGACGAAGTGCCTTGCGGCGTGCTCTGGCTTGCCGCGTCGCGGTGAGCCTCCGAAGACCTGCGTGAACAGTTCCGTAAGAGTGGTCACGTACCAGGCCCGGTGATCGAGGACCACCTGCCGCACGGGGTCGTCGGGGTCGGGGTACTCGTTGGCAGCATTGAGGAAAGCGCATCCGCGGAACTCTGGTCTGGCCAGGTCGGCGGCGACGGCGGCGCCGATCGCGCGCAGCGCGTCGGCCGGCGACGGCGCGGCCTCGATGGCTGCCTGCGTGTTGGCGCGGATGTGGGCGTCGACGCCGCGGAGGTAGGCGAGTACGAGGTCTTCCTTCGACGGGAAGTGCCGGTAGAACGTTGCTCGCGTGGCCGGGGCCTCGGCGAGGATCCGCTCGACCCCGACCGCTCGGATTCCCTCCCGATAGAACAGGGCGCTGGCCGTGGACAGCAGCCGTTCCCGGGCCTCAGACCGCCCCTGCCTCCCCGCGCCGCCGTTCTGGCCGTCGTGCGCGGGACGGATCGGTGTAGCCATGTCTCGACCGTAGCAGAAAGAACGATCGGTCTTGCATTCGTGGGCGACGTCTGCCAAGCTCGGCCATGCAAGAGAGAACAGTCTTTCTACCTAACGGTGCCGCGCCGGACCGCGCCGCGTCCAGCTCGCGGCAGGCCGCCCCACCGCGCGGAGGAACGCCGTGGGCTGGGGTTCGTCGAGGACGACCGTCGCGGCCGCCGCAGCCCGGTCGGCCGACGGCCAGGTTCGTCCCGCGCTGATCCACCCCGAATGAAGGGAATTCGTCATGACCATCACCGCCCCGGCTGCGACCGGTGTCGCAGCGGCACTCCGGCGGCTCTACCTCGTGCGTTTCGGGTTCGCCCTCGTCTGGGCGGCCTTGCTGTTCCCGACCGCGTCGAGCATCAACCCGCTGACCGCGGCGCTGATCGTGCTGTACCCGGCGTTCGACGTGGCGGCCGCCGTCATCGATGCCCGCTCCGCGCGCGTCAACGCGAGCGACGGATCCGCGAACGGCTCCGTCCCAGGTCTCTACGTCAACGTCGCGATCAGCACCCTTACCGCCGTCCTGCTCGCCGTCGCCCTCACCTCCGGGGTGCCGGCCGTCCTGCGAGTCTGGGGCGCATGGGCCGTCGTGGCCGGCATCGTGCAGCTCGTCGTGGCCGTCCGACGGCGCCGCATGGGAGGACAGTGGGCGATGATCGCCAGCGGGGCGATCTCGGTGCTGGCCGGCACGTCGTTCTTCCTCATGGCGTCGAGCGCAGACGCCTCCCTGGCCAACGTGGCCGGCTACGCCCTGCTCGGCGGCATCTTCTTCCTCGTCTCCGCACTACGCCTCGGACGGAGCGACAACCAGGGTCACGAGTGAGAGGAATTGACATGACCGACCACACCCGGGCTACCGGCTCTTAGCTGAGAACGATCACGTTCAGGGTGCGAGCGTGCCGACCCGGTTCTCGTACTCGCGGCGGGCCCAGCGCTGAGCCGGGACAGTGCCCGAAGCATCTCGTCAAGCCGTTCGACGGCGCCTGTCCCTCGACCACGCGGTCAGGTCTGATCCGGCTGATGAGCGGGGCCATGCTGGGCAGCCGCCTGTTCAAGGAGCGTGCGGAACAGATGTACGGCCGGGTTGCGGGCAGTGCCGAAGCGGACGACGCTGAAGATGGTGCGGGTGACCGGCGCGAGCAGGGGATGCAGGCTGACCCCGTCGTGAGGTTCGGGGATGGCCAGGCGGGGGGCCAGGGCGACCCCGGCGTCCACGGCGACGAGGGCCACCAGCACCGAGAAGTCGCTGCTGCGGACCCGGATGTCCGGGACGAATCCCGCCGCGCCGCAGGCCCGCTGGATCATCTCGTAACAGGACGCCTCGGGACCGGGGGTGAGCCACGGGGCGTCGGCAAGCCGACCGAGGTCCGCCGGCTGACCAGGAGAGAGCCCGAGACTGCGGGCACGATCCGGGTGCAGGCACAGCAGCACAGGGTCATCCATGAGAACGTCCTGCCGGCTGTTCTGCGGGAAGTTACGGGGCAGCACCGAGTAGCTGTGGGCCAGGACCACGTCGGCGCGGTGCTTCTGCAGACCCTCCAGCGCCTGGTCGGGTTCCTGCTCGTCGAGCCGGAGGGTGAGCGTGGGCGCCGACTCGTCCTCATGCTGGGCGAGTAGTCGGTACACGCGGGGCAGCAGGGTGCGTGCGGCGGAGGCGAAGGCGGCCACGCGCAGCACCCCGTGATGCCCGCCCCGCAGGGCGGCCAGGTCGGACTCCGCGGCGGCGAGGTCGCCGAGGATCACCTCGGCGTGCGCCACGAGGAGTTCCCCCGCCGGGGTCAGGCACAGCGTGCGCCCCCGCTTCTCGACCACCGGCACGCCGGCCTCGCGCTCCAGCACAGCCAGCTGCTGCGACACGGCCGGGCCGGTCAGATGCAGCGCGTCGGCCGTGGCGGCGATCGTCCCGTACGCGGCCAGGTGCTGCAGCATGCGCAGCCGTCGCACATCAAGCATGGAGACCTCTTCAGTGGCGTTGCGGTGTCGTCCGAGGGTCGGGGCCGGCGTGGGCGGAGGCGGCCGGAGGGCGTGCAGTCGCATACGCTGCCGGCCCGCGCCTTCTGGTCCTACGGCGGTTGATCAGGACGACCCCGGCCACGGTGACCGCGCCTCCCGCCAGTTCGAGAGGGAGAGGTCTCTCGCCCAGCCAGACGAAAGAGACCACCAGGGCCACCGGCGGGACCAGGTACAAGGCCGCGGTGGAGGCGGCCAGAGGTAGGCGCGCCACCGCGTACCCCCAGATCACGAACCCGAGTGCGGAAGGCAGTAGACCGAGGAAGACCGCCGACCACAGAGCGTCTGGCGGGGCGCCGGCAGTTGCTTTCGCCGCCTCGGGTGCTAGGGGCAGCGCGAAGACGGTGCCCGCGACCATTGCGTAGGTGGCCACCTCCAGTCCGCTGTAGTACCTGAGCAGCGGCTTGCTGGCGAAGTGGTACACGCCCTGGACGACGGCTGCGGCCAGCACCACCAGCGAGGCCGCGCTGAAGCCGGCATACCCCCTGGCCAAGGTGACGACCGCGGTGCCCGCGATGGCGATCAAGCTGCCGAAGACGACGTTCCGGGTGAGGGGCTCGGACAGGAACGCACTGGCCAGAAGCACGCTGAACACGGGTGCGATCGCGATCAGGAGACTGGCCGTGCCGGCCGCGACGTGCACCTCTCCCCAGTTGAGAAGGACCTGATAGGCGGTCATGCCGGTCAAGCCGCACAACGCGATCAGCGGCAGGTCCCGCCTGCGCGGCAGGCGCACAGCCGCGAACGGGGACATGGCCAGCAGCGCCACGGCGGCGACCGCGAGCCGCAGGAAGGACAGCGCGGCCAGACCAAGCCCCGCCACGCCCACCCGGATGGCAGGGAAGGCGCAGGCCCACAGCACGACAGTGCCCGCCAGGGCGAAGAACTCGGGCGCGGATCGCTTTCTCACCCCCTCAACGTGACACCCCACAAGAAGAAGTTCCATTTAGCATAAGTTCGCAAACCAGGTAGTTTTCCTTACGCGCCGCATCTACCTGCGGAAACGCTTCCGGCGCGGCCAGAGGACGGCGCTCGCCAGTGCGCTGGCCAACCATGATCGTTCTCAGTGCCAACCGCCAGCCGCCGCCCAGGGCAACTGCACCTGTGGGGGCGGGATGGTGTCGAGATGCCTCGCGTCAGTCCACCAGGCAGGCGTTCGACTCGGTGTTTCCCATGGTTCCCCCGGTCTCCGAGATTCCCTCCGATCTGGCTTGTGCCGACGGGGTGTTCGGACTTGTTCGGTTATCCCCCGTGAGGGTTCCCGCGCTGGTCATGGGCCGCTGCAATGGCGGGGCCGGCGCCCGTGCGCCGGACGGCACCAGCGAAATGGGAGAGACATGAGAACGAGGAAGAGGGCCCTCGCGGCCTTGGTGGGCGCGGTGGCTCTGGCCGGGTCGTTGCTCGGCGTCGGGTCGGCGGCCGCCGAGGCCTTGGAGGAGCACTTCTGCGACCCGGGGGCCAGACAGGACATCCTCCTGACGTTCAAGACCGGCGCCGACGACCTGCGCGGCGACAACTGGCTCGGCGACTCCAACCTGGCGATCACCGTCGTGCTGCGGAACAAACCGGCGTTCCGCATCGAGAACGTCAACCGCGGCAAGAACTGGGGCGGCGGCGAGGTCAGTCCCGTCCGGATCTGCCTGGACAGCCACGGGATGGTCGCCGACGAAGTCAGCGGCCTGCGCCTGGAGGTTGTCAACGACCCGTTCGGCGTCTTCGACAACTGGAACATGGACCGCGTACAGGCGGCGACCCGCTCGTTCACCCTCGGCGCATTCCAGACGGTCTCCAGCGTCGACCTGTCGGGCGCACCCCTGCACCGCTTCGACGGCAACTACCCGACGTGGGACCTTCAGGTCGAGGACCTGTTCAACGGCGGCTTCGAGTTCGACCGGCCGCTCAACGGCGACCCGCGTCCGCCGGTCTCCTCCCCCTGGTTCACCGAGGGCCCCGACTGGAAGGGCGTCGACGTCGGTCTGAACAACATGCTCACCGGCAGGAACAACGCGTTCGTGTTTTCCACCGCCTCCAACTGGAACGCGATCCTGCAGACGGTGCCGGTGTCCCCCAACGCCCACTACGAGCTCACCGGCTGGCTCCGCACCTCCGACAAGGTCAACACCGGGTTCTTCGGCGCCCGGCTCGCCGGGACGTGGCCGCCGCCCGGCGAGGTGCACTTCGGGCCGATCAAGAAGGACTACGTCCAGCTCACATCGGTCTTCCGCACGACGACCCAGACCCAGGCCACCGTCTTCGCCGGGCTCTGGGGAGTCGGCAACGGCGCCGAGTGGATCCAGGTCGACGAGGTGAAGCTCCGCAGAATCCCGTGATCAGGGCGGGCACGTCCGGCGAGGGCCCGCGCCCTGGCCGGACGTGCCCTTTCCCGGCCGCAACCGGCAACTCCGCTTATCGATGCGTGCTCGCGCGATTACGCTCATCTCGGCGCACTCCCCCACCGAGGCGGTGTTCTTGCCCACGGAGCCACCACCCGACCGAGTCCCGCGGAACCGAACCGAATTCGCCGAGGCGCTCTCGCTGCTCCGCGAGCGCGCCGGGCTCACCATCCGGGACGTCTCCCGCGCCACCGCGATCCCGGTGGCGACGCTCGGCGGCTACTTCTCCGGCCGTCACCTGCCCACCCAGCAGAACCTGCGCACGATCCTGACCGTCTGCGGCGCCACCGGTCCCGAGCCGTGGACGGACGCTCTTGCCGCGCTCCGTCGGGCTCCCGGGCCGCGGGCGGCGAACGCCGAAGCGCCCTATCCGGGGCTGGCAGCCTTCCAGCCGGCCGACGTCCGCTGGTTCCACGGCAGGGAACGGCTGACCGGCGACCTGCTGGAGCGGGTCCTTGGCCTGGCCGCCGCGGGCGGCGGGACGCTGGCCGTCGTCGGGCCGTCGGGTTCGGGGAAGTCGTCGCTGCTCGGCGCGGGACTCGTCGCGGCGCTGAGCTCGGACCGGCGGCTCCCACCCGTGCGGATGACACCTGGCAGGGATCCGGCCGCCGCCCTGCGCGCGCTGTGCCTCGACGATCCGTGCTGCCTGGTCGTCGACCAGTTCGAGGAGGTCTTCACCCAGTGTGAGGACGAGGCCGGGCGTCACGCGTTCGTCGCCGGCCTCACCGGCGGCGGAGTACCCGCCGGGTCAGTCGTCGTCGTGGCGCTCCGCGCCGACTTCTACGGCGAGGCGCTGGCCTGCCCTCCGGTGGCCGAGGTGCTGCGCGCGGGGCAGCTCCTGATCACTCCGATGAACGAGACGGAGGTGCGAGGCGCGGTCCTCGGCCCGGCCCGCGAGGCCGCGCTGGACGTCGAGGACGGCCTGGTCGAGCTGGTGCTGCGGGACTTGGCTCCGGCCGAGCTCGACACCGCCGCCGCGCACGATCCCGGTGCGCTCCCGTTGCTGTCCCACGCGCTGCGCACGGCGTGGGAGCACGGCAACCGCAAGCGGCTCACCGTCGCCGACTACACCGCAGGAGGCGGGATCCATGGCGCGATCGCCAAGTCCGCGGAGGCGGTGTACGAGACGTTCGACGGACCGGAGGGCGAGCTGGTCAAGGCGCTCTTCCTCCAGCTCGTGCGGATCTCCGGTCCCAGGGCGGCGACCCGGCACCGGATCCCGAGCGCCGACGTCGACGGGCTCGCCGACGTCGCGGCCCCCTTCGTCGCCGCACGGCTGCTGACCCGGGACCGCGACGGCCTGCAGATCACCCATGAGGCGCTGATCCGCTGCTGGCCGCGGCTGTCGGAGTGGATCGAGCTCGACCGCGACCGGCTGCTGTTCGGCCAGCGCCTCGCGGAGGCCGCGCAGGAATGGGAACGCGAGCCCGGCGACGACGCGCTCCTCTACCAGGGCCTGCGCCTGGCGGAGGCGCGGGCGTGGGTGGAGGGGGCCGCACCGGGCACGGTGCCGTCACGGGTGCGGGAGTTCGTCGTGGCGGGCGCGCGGCGTGAACGCGCCCGGATCCGCCGGCTCTACCGCCTCGTCGCGTTCCTGAGCGTCCTCGTGCTGGTGACCGCCGTGACGAGCCTCGTCGCGCTGCGGGCGACGGGCACCGTGTCCCGTCAGCGTGACGACGCGCTGTCGGCAAAGGTCGCCAATGAGGCGACGTCGCTGCGGGCGGCCGATCCGGCGCTGGCCGCGCAGCTGTCTCTCGCGGCGTTCCGGCTCGCCCCGACGACCGAGGCGCGCGGCAGCCTGCTCAGCGGATACGCGGCGCCGTACGCGGTCCAGATGTCCGGCCATACGGGCGCCGTCTACCAGATCCAGTACAGCCCCGACGGCAGGACGCTGGCGAGCGCGAGCCTGGACGGCACCGTCCGGCTGTGGAACCTCGCGGACCCGCGCAATCCCGCGCCGCTGACCGTGTTGACCGGCCACTCCGCCGCGGTGACGGCCGCGGTGTTCAGTCCGGACGGCCGTACCCTCGCGACCACCGGAGACGACCGGACGGTCCGGCTGTGGAACGTCGCCGACCCGGCCCGACCAGCGCCGCTCGTGACGCTGCGGGGCCACTCCGACGGCGTCCGGGCGCTCGCCTTCGCCGCTGACGGCCGTACCCTCGCGTCCGGCGGATACGACCGGACGGTCCGGCTGTGGAACGTCGTCGACCCCGCACGGGCGAAGCCGCTCGCGGTGCTGACCGGTGCGGGCGCGGGGGTGAGCGCCCTGGCCTTCAGCCCCGACGCGCGCGTCCTCGTCGCGGGGGCCTACGAGAAGAACGCGCACGTCTGGGACGTCTCGGCGCCCGGCCGGCCGCGCCGCCTGCCCGATCTGAAGGGAAACTCCGACCGGATCCTGAGCGTCGCGTTCAGCCCGGACGGCGACGTCCTGTCGGCCAGCGGTTTCGACGGTCTCGTTCACCTGTGGGCGGTCTCCGGAACGCGCTTCGACCACGTCGCCGGCCTGCAGGGCCACACGAGCGGCGTCAGCGGCGCGTCCTTCGCCGGCCGGACGCTCGCCACCGGCTCCTACGACCACTCGATCCGCCTCTGGGACACGACGGATCCCCGGCGGCCGAGCGCCCCGGTCGTCCTGGAGGGCCCTTCCGACACCGTCTACTCGCTGGACTTCTCCCCTGACGGCCTGACCCTGGCGAGCGCGGGCGCCGACGACACGATCCGCCTGTGGGACCTGCGCCGCCCGATCCTCGGCGGCAACAACGGCGAGGTCGACTCACTCGCCTTCAGCCCCGACCGGAGGCGGCTGGCCATCGGCAGCTACCAGGCGTTGCGCCTCTGGGACGTCACCGATCCGCACGTCCCACGCGCCGTCGCGTCGGTCGGCGGCCTCGGCGACCATGTGCAGTCGGTCGCCTTCAGCCCCGACTCCCGGCGGCTAGCGGCCGGTGACCTCGACGGGACGGTCGGCGTCTACGACGTGGCCGCTCCGGCCCGTCCCCGGCTCGCCATCACACTCCGTCCGGACCGCGGCAACGTGTTCGCCGTAGCGTTCGCGCCCGATGGACGGCATCTGGCCATAGCCGGAGAGGATCCCGACGTCACCGTCTGGGCCTCCGACGCGCCACAGAGCCCGCCCGCCGTGCTGCGCGGCCACGCCTCCGGCGTCCAGGCGCTCGCCTACTCACCGAACGGCCGGCTCCTCGCCACGGCCGGCGCTGATCATACCGTCCAGCTCTGGGACACCCGGGGCAACTCCAGGACCGCGACCCTGAAGGGCCACGCCAACGGCGTGAACGCCGTTGCCTTTTCCCCGGACGGCCGGCTCCTCGCCAGCGGCGCCGCCGACCGCACCACGATCCTCTGGGACATCACCAACGCCCGCCGGCCGCACGAGGTCCACCGCCTGAGCACGGGCTCCGACGCCGTCTACTCGGTGGCCTTCAGCCCTGACGGCCGGCTCCTCGCAACGGCCGGCTCCGACGGGGCCACCGCGCTGTGGACGCTCGGGACGGAACCCGTCCGGTCTGCGCTGCTCACCGGACATCGCGGGACGGTCTACGCGGTCGCCTTCTCACCCGGCATGCCGTACCTGGCGACCGGCGGCGCCGACTACACCGCCCGCCTGTGGACCACCGACACCGCGGCCGCCTCCCTCTGTCCCCTCGGCCCACCGCGCATCGCCGAACCCACATGGCGCTCCCACTTCCCCGGCATCCCGTACCGCCCCCCATGCCGAAGTTGACCGTGCTGTGCGCACGTGTGACGTCCAACGGCCATAGCGAGCCAGTTCGGGCCACAGGAGGACAACCTGGCAGTTTCCCGTCCGGCCAGACCGTGATGCTATCCCTCGCCACCAACACTCAGGGCGGCGTAGCCCCGCCGACATCGGGTGCCGTTGCCAGGGGTGACGCTTGAGCAGCGTCGGCCACCGTTAGACGAACGCCCGAACATCTCGCCGACGAACCGTGAGATTGATAACGGTTGTCATTGTTGCCTCACCTTGGACTGTACTCGTTGTGGGCAGAGGCTGCCCGCCGCCCGGCTCTGCGCCGGGGAGACAAGACAAACAAGAGAGGCTTGCTCATGTCCAAGGTGCGATTGCCTGGGAACGGCACGCTGCGGGGGGTCGTCATCGGCCTGCTGGGGTTGCTGTTCTGTGTGGCGGGGGACGCGTTCTCCGCCCTTGGCGCCGAAGATGAGAAGCAGTTCCCCTTCGCGCCGGGCGCGCTCGGCGCGATCTTCGGTGGACTGTTCCTCGCGGGATACGCCGCGCTCAGGTTCGGTCTGGAAGTGCGGCCGTTCCGCACCAACGGCGCGGTCGCCGAAGTGTTCCGCCGGGAGCGTGCCTCGGCACGGTCGGCCCGGTGGCCGATCGGGTGCGTGGCGGTGGCGAACGTGTTCTATCTGCCGCTGCTGGTCGCTGCGACTCAGCGGGTGGGTAGTTTCGCCACGGTGATCGCGATCGCGTTCTGCGGCCCGCTGCTGGTGGCGGTGTGGGGCTCGGTGCGCGAGTCCCGCTACGCCGCGGTGCTCTGGCCAGTGCTCGCCGGCGCGGGCCTGTGGATCATGTCGCTGCAGGAGGAGGCGCACACCGACTGGCTCGGTTACGCCTTCGCCGCCGCGGCCGCGGCGTGTTTCGCCGTCAACATCAGCGCGATGGAGAAGCTGGAGGAGCGGGGCGCCGAAACGGTCGGCCTGGCCTTGGCCGGTCTGCTGACCATCCCGGGCGCGGCCAGCTGGCTGGTGATCTCGGGGGGCCTGGAATGGTTCCAGCCCCACATCATCGGGCTGGCCGTGCTCACCGGCCTGCTCACGGTGGCCGTTGCTCCGGTACTGGAGGCGCGGGCCATCGGCTACCTCGGCAAGGAGAAGTTCGGTGTGCTGGCCGCCGGTGAGCCGATCATGGGCCTGCCGGTCGGGCTGCTGCTGCTGGGGGAAGTCCCCGGCTGGTTCGTGGCCACCGGAGTGGTGATCCTCGCGGTGGCCATCGCGGCCAACACCACTGAACTGGACAGGCCGCTGGTCCGGCGGCTGTTCGCCATGCGGTCCGGCGGGCTGCCGCACGGACATCACCTCGCCGCCGAGGCCGTGATTCCTTCGGGAGGTGCGGCCGTCCCCGCGGTGGCGGGCACCGTGCCCGCCGACATGGCCGGTGGTGTGCCAACCCCAACTGATGCCCGGCGATCGTCCTTGGCGGTCACCGGGGCTCGGCAGCCGGAGGCACCGGCCTCCGGCACGGCCGACAGCCACTGGCTGGAGGTGGCGGCCGTACTGTGGCCGCTGGTCCAGCGCGGCAACACCGAAGCCGCCACCCTGCTCACCTCGGTGCTGCAACCGGTGGCGGACCGCATCCAGATCACGAAACAGTGATCCCCACATGAACCGCGGCGGGGAGGCAAATGCCTCCCCGCCGTTCCCATGCCACCAGCCTCGACCAAGGTGCTCGACCTTCTAGAACGTCGATCACCTTGCCAGAACGGGGTACATCATCACCAGCAGGCCGAGCGCGATCGGCAGGGAGATCCCGTCGACCTTCACCGACTCCAGCGCATCGTTCAGGCCCGGGACGGCGCAGCCGGCGAGCAGGCCGAGCGCCATGGCCGCGCCGATCCACACCGGCAGGAACCGGTCCAGCACCGACAGGCGGGCCGCTACGGGGTCCCTGGGCTGGGCGTCAGCTCTCTGGGGTGAGCGCGGTGAGGAGGTCGGTGAGGGAGCGGATCACGATGTCCGGTGGGCTGCCGTCCGGTTCGAACGCGCCGCCTGAGCGGTCAATCCAGGCCGCGCGGAGCCCGGCCGACTCTGCGCCGATGATGTCGAAAGAGTTGCACGACACCAGGCGCACCCGCGATGGTGTCCGGTTGAGACGTATGGCCGCATGATGGTACGGGCGCGGGGACGGTTTGAACGCACGGACCTCGTCCACGCTCATGACCTCGGCGAAGTACCGTCGCAGTTCGGTGGCGTCTAGGATCGCGTCGAGCATCGACGGCGCGCCGTTCGACAGGATGGCCAGGACGTGTCCCCGGTCGAGCAGCGCTTGCAGTGCCGGGGCGGCGTCAGGAAACGGTTCAAGGTCGTTATAGCGCGCGATCAGCGATTCCTTGTCACTGTTCTCCACCTTCTTGTCCAACACGGCGAGCGCGTGGTCCAGCGCTTTGCGCGTGCACCAGCCGAAGTCCTCGTACCGGCCCATGGCGGTAAGACGGAAACTGATGTCGAGTTGCTTCTGGCGCCAGATCCTGGCGACTTCGGCCGCGTCGGCGGGTGGCATCCATTCTTCCAAGTCCCTCGCGACCCCGATGGGATCGACAAGGGTTCCGTACACGTCGAAGACGAGCGCTTCAGAGCTCGGCAACTTGGTTCCCTTCCGTCAGTGTGCCGTGTCTCGGGCCAAAGGCGACCACTTGTCTTCGCTGTGGAAGACCGCGAAGTTCTCCACCGGCTCGCGGGTCGTGCGCTGGGTGCATAGCACGTGCTCGGGATCGGCATATCCAAGCGCGAGGCCACACACGATGGTCTGGTCATCGGGGATCGACAGCCGGTCGCGTAGAACGGGATGGAAATGGAGCAGCGATGCCTGAGGGCATGTGTCCAGCCCGGCCCCGCGAGCGGCAAGCATCAGGGCTTGCAGGAACAGTCCTGCGTCAATGAGCGCACCGGCGAGTAGGTGCCGGCTGACCGTGACGACCAGGCCCACCGGAGCTCCGAAGAAGGTGTAGTTGCGGGCGTGGTAGGCGCCTCGCAGTACCTTGTCGGCCCGACTGATCCCCAGAAGGTCTCCGTACAGCCATTCTCCGAAGCTATGCCGTCGCGTGCGGAAGGGCTCCGGCCAGGCATCGGGGGCGGGCTGGTACGGGTATTCCAGCTCGGTTTCCGAAAGCCGCCGACCGTTTTCGAATGCTTCGAGCAGCGCGCTTGTCAACCTGTGCTTGGCCGCCCCCATCAGAATGTGGACTCGCCAGGGCTGGCTGTTGGAGTTGCTCGCTGACATCGATGCGAGTGCGAGCAGCCGTTCGACCTCCTCTCGAGACACCGGAACCTGGCGGAAGGCCCGCACGGACCGGCGCGTGCGAAGGGCCTCTTCGACGGTTACCGCGGCTCGCGGTCGGGTGGGGGCGAGCGGTCTGGGCATCACGGGATCGTCGTTCTGTCCGGAACCGTTCTCATGCATCTGTGGGCGGGGTGATGTCGTAGGAGATGCGTCCTGCCGGCAGGTAGAAGAGGGCGATCAGGGCGCCGCCCTTCACCTCGGGATAGTGGTGACTGCCCGGGGCCGGTGCGGTCCATCCCGCGCCCGACCAGCCGAGCGGACCCGCCAGGCGGGCGCCGGCGTGGAGGGGTACTACGAGGTTGAGTTCTCCGTAGGGGTGCTGGTGGTACTGGCCGCGATAGGGCGGGACGCTGTTCATGTAGACGGCGGTGATGCTGAAGTAGTGGAGTTCCTCACTCGGCTCGGCGATCCGGCTGCGCCGGTAGTCGGGGCCGTCAACTTCGATGTTCGCCGCCCAGCCGGCCGCTACGCCGTCGGTCACCATTCCGGCCAGGTCGTCCCACAGGGGAGAACCCGGGCCGTAGGTCGTGTTGAGCCAGGATTCCAGGTCAGGGCCCGCGGTGCGGTTCCTGACCTCGGAGAGAAAGGGGATGCTGCGCTCAACCAGGGTGCTGGGACTCGATGTCATGAGGTGTCCTTCTTGCTTGGTGACGGGTAGGGAGCAGGCCCTTGGGCGGGCTGGTTTTCGGACGAGTGGTTCCCGCCCCTCAGACCGGTGCGGCGCCTCTTGACGCCTTGGACGTGCGCTCGGCCAGGTCGATGAGGCCGGCGAGCAACTCCCGGAGAAGGCCCTCGGTGATCTCGTCTCCGGTCATGGCGCCCCCGGCGTCGAAACGCTCATGGGATCGGAAGAGCGTCACCTCCGGGTGGGCGACGACGGGAGCCTGGATGCGGTGGAGGATCTGGCGCAGGACGAGCTGAGCGCGGGCGGTGCCGAACTGTGACGGGGAGGCCCCGAGCACAGCGACGGGTTTGCCGCGCAGCGACGGGTCGTGGGCTGGGCGGGAGAGCCAGTCGAGGGCGTTCATCAGGGCGCCCGGGATCGAGGAGTTGTATTCGGGGGTGGCGATGACGACCCCGTCCGCTCGCCGCACGCGCCGGCGCAGGTCCGCGATGGGTGCTGGTGCAGGGCCGTCCTCCAGGTCCTGGTCGAAGTGGGGTAGGGATCCCAGAGACTCGACGATGTCGAGGGTGACACCAGGCGGGGCCAGTTCCCGGAGAGCCCGGAGCAGGCCGGTGTTGTGCGATCGGCGCCGGAGGCTCCCGGAGATCGCGACGAAGGTCAGGTCAGGCATGCTCGTGTGCCCTTCGCTGTCGGTGTGGGTGACGAAACGGTACTCATGGTGTCCGATTGCCGCACAAGTGTTCGCCCGCTACGGTTGGGGTCTGACTACGGAACGGAATGGCACGATGGGACGCTTGGCGGAACGCGACAGTGAGGCACGACGGCAGCGGCGGATCGCCAACGCACCCAATGCGGCGGACTTCTCCGAGGCGTTGGCGCGCGGGCTGGCGGTGCTGTCGGCCTTCTCCGCCGAGAATCGGCGGCTGACCCAGGCTGACCTGGCCCGCGAGCTGGGCCTCTCCCGTGCGACGGTGCGGCGGGCCGTTCTCACCCTTGAGCACCTGGGCTTTCTGGCGGCCGACGGCCGAGCCTACGAGCTCACACCCCGAATCCTGCGGCTCGCGTCCGGCTACCTGACGTCCAACATGACCAGCGCCGTCATGCAGCCCGTCTGCGACCGCATCTGTGCTCGGCTGCAGGAGGCGTGCTCGGTCGCGGTCCTCGACGAGGCGGACGCGGTGATGGTCGCCCGTTCCGTACCCAACCGCCTGATCCAGGTGGGAAGCGGGATCGGCTACCGGACGCCCGCGGCAGTCTCCTCGTTGGGCAAGGTCCTTCTCGCCTTCCTGCCTCCGGACGAAAGCGCGCGCGGACGAGCGGCGATCGAGGCGGCGGGTGGCTCGGTGGACGAGGAGACGCTCGACCGGATCCGCGAGGACGGCTACTGCTACGTGGCCAACGACGTCGATGCGGGCGCGCACTCCATCGCCGTCCCCCTGCGCCGCTGGGACGACCGCGTCATCGCGGCCATCCACGTCGGCTGCAACATCGAGCGGTTCTCCGCGGAGGTCATGCACGGCGAGGTCCTGTCGCTCCTGCGGGACGCCGCTGACGAACTGCACGCTCAGCTCCTCTGAACCGGGGCGGTGTGGATCGCCGCCGGTCGGGTCGCGGCGTCGTAGGCGGCCTGCGCGCCCCAGGCGCCCATACCGCTGTCCCCCGCCGGCTCGAAGAGCCGCCCGGGGCCGCCGCCCTGCCATTCGTTCACCCAGAGCAACCCGGCGGGGATCGTGCGGGCCGCGGTCACGTGGTCGGGGTTCCCGGTGTACACGGTCGCGGCAAGGCCGAAGCGTGAGCGCGAGGCGAGCTCCACCCCCTCTTTGAAGGAGTCGACGACCCGCACCGGGGCGACCGGGCCGAACGTCTCCTCGGTCATGACCGCCATCGAGTCGTCCACACCGGTCAGGACCGTGGCCGGGTAGAAGAAGCCCGGCCCGGCCGGCACCTCCCCGCCGATGCGGATCCTCGCCCCCTTGGCGGCGGCGTCGAGGACGTGCCCGTGGACCAGATCGCGCTGGCGCCGGTCGACCAGCGGCCCGAGGACCGTCGACGCGTCGCGCCCGTCGCCGTAGGTGTAGCCGCGCGCGGCGTCCACCAGCGCGTCGACGAACCGGTCGGCGATGGCGCGGTGGACGTAGACGCGTTCCATCGAGGTGCAGATCTGGCCCGAATTGACGAAGGCGCCGTGCGCGACCGCCGCGGCCGCACCGATCGGATCGGCGTCCGAGTCGATGATCACGGGGTCCTTGCCGCCGAGTTCCAGGATCGCGCGGTGCAGCCGGCGGCCGGCACCGGCGCCGACCGCCCGGCCCGCCGGGACGGATCCGGTGAAATGGACGAGGCCTATCCCGGGATGCTCGGCCAGGGGTGCACCCGCGCGCGCGTCCCCGAGAACGAGGTTCACGACTCCGTCCGGGAGCGAGAGCAGTTCGCACAGTCGGGCCGCCGACAGCGGCGAGCGCTCTGAGGGTTTGACGACCACGGTGTTGCCCGCGGCCAGCAGCGGTCCGATGATCGACAGCAGGGTGGCGATGGGGAAGTTCCAGGGTGTGATGACCGCCGCCACCCCCAGCGGATGCCGGACGATCTCGGTCGCGCCCCCGTCATGGGCGACCGAGGTCGCAAACGGGTAGTCCAGGGCGGCTTCGGCGTCGTTTCGCAGTGCCGCCGCGCCGGCCTCGACGAAGGAGCGGCCGAGTACG
The DNA here is from genome assembly GCF_040492065.1 of Actinomadura sp. NPDC000929. Lineage (NCBI taxonomy): Bacteria > Bacillati > Actinomycetota > Actinomycetes > Streptosporangiales > Thermomonosporaceae > Actinomadura > Actinomadura sp. NPDC000929. Next base: position 39,609 of record NZ_JBEUPA010000046.1, read on the forward strand.
ACCGGCTGCCCCATCTCCTGGCACTGGAGCCGCGCCAGTTCGTCCGCGTGGGCGCCGACGACGTCGGCGTACGCGCCGATCCGCCGCACCCGTTCGGCGACGCCCAGCGCCCGCCACCCGGGTTGCGCCTTGGCCGCCGCGGCGACGGCGCGGTCCACGTCGTGCGGAGAGCCGCCAGGGAGGCAGGCGACGGTCTCTTCGGTGGCGGGGTCCACCAGGTCGAGAAGTGAGGGGTCGGCGGACGGGGTCCAGGCTCCGCCGACCAGGTTGCGCAGTGTACGCATGGTCGTTCCCTTCTCGTCAGCCGATCCGGTCCGCCATCAGTTCGCCGGCCATGATCGCCACGAGGTTGGTGTTGGCGCGCGGCACGGTCGGCAGGATCGAGGCGTCCACAACGCGGAGCCCGTCCAGCCCGAGGACGCGACAGTCCGGGTCGACCACCGTGGCCGGGGCCGACGGGTCGCCCATGGCGCAGGTGCTGGTCGCGTGCTGGGCGTCGTAGGCGGTGGCGAGCAGGTAGCCGTCCAGTGCCGTGTCGTCATCGATGACCTTGAGCAGGTCTTCGTTGAGCCGGTCCGGAGAGTGGGCGGTGATCGGCGCGACGTCGTCACTGCGGGCCAGGTCGACGACGTGCCGTATGCCGGCTCGCAGCCGGGCGAGGTCGCGGGGGTCGGCGAGCATCCGCTCGTGCACTTCGGGTTGGACGGTCGGGTCGGGTGAGGCCAGCCGTACCGTCCCCCGGGAGTAGACCTGGTTGACCCAGACCCCGAAGGCTCCGGCGCCGAAACGCAGGTCGGCGAACTCCATCGCCAGCACGTTCTGGTTGCCGGATGAGAGCAGCATGTCGTTCGGCTGCCCCTCCGGATCGCCGCTGGAATACCGGACGCACACGTTGGTATGCCGGTCGTCGGGCGTGCGTACCGCCGACTCGGCGTTCAGCGGGATGCCGAAGAAGACCACAGGGTGGTCCTGGAGCCCCTGGCCGACCGGCAGGTCACGCAGCACCTCGATGCCCAGCGCTCGCAGGTCGCCGGCCGGGCCTATGCCCGACCGCATCAGGATCGCCGGGCTGTGGATTGCTCCGGCGCTCAGCACGACGAGATCCGCGTACTCGCTGGTCGCGGCGCCGCCGGTGACGACGCGGACGCCGACGGCCCGGCCGTCGGCGACGAGGATGCGATCCACGAGAGAGTCCCCCCGGACGGTCAGTCCAGTCCCTCTCCGGGCCGGTTCGAGGTAGGCGTCGTTCGTGGTGACTCGGCGCCCGCCGCGAGAGTTGATCGGGTAGGGCGAGAGCCCGGTCGCGCCGGGCGCGTTGACGTCCGGCGCCCAAGGGTGGCCCGCCGCGGTGGCCGCGCGGTGCAGCGCGGCGTCGACCGCACCCCATCGGTCCTGGGGTGTCCGGTGGATGGGGATGGGGCCGCCGCGACCGTGGTACCGCTCGTCGCCGAACTGCTCGTCGTCCTCCAGCCTGGCGAAGTAAGGCAGCACATCCCGCGGGGACCAGCCGGTGCATCCGGCGCCGGCCCAGTCATCGAAGTCCTCCATCGGCGGCCGGATCGCGATCTGCCCGTTGACCGCAGAGCTGCCGCCGACCCCGCGGCCACGCCAGAAGGGCGCCGGGGCCTGCCGGTCGGTCCTGGTCGCATCGAGGCCCTGCCAGATGAGGCGTTCGGAGGCGGTGGGATCGAGGAGAGCACGCATCGGGTTCGGCGACCGCCACACCTCCGGCATCTCGGCGGCGGTGTAGTCCGGGCCGGCCTCCAGGAGCAGTACCCGCGCGCCCTTCTCGGCTGCCCGGGCGGCGAGCGGGGCCCCCGCCGAACCCGCCCCCACGACGATCAGATCCCAGCCGTTCCCGCTCACAGCACCCTCCATGTTCGATTAACGCACAGATGTTCGTCTTTCGCTCGGGGTCAACGCTACGACGTCCGGGCGGTCGACGCAACGCCCTGACGTGGCGGTTCCGCCGAAATCAACCATTGCCAGCACGCCCAGGTCGCTTTACGATGCCTCCACTAGCGAACAAACGTGCGTTAATCGAACTTTGGAGTCGTGTCGATGCCCACACCGGACGTGCTGCGCTCCCTCTCCGAGGCCATGCCGGATCTGGAGGCCGTCTATCGGGATCTGCATGCGCATCCCGAGCTCGCCTACGCCGAACACCGGACGGCGGCCATCGTTGCCGCCCGGCTTCAGGTGGACGGGTTCGCGGTGACCGATGGGATCGGCGCCACCGGCGTGGTCGGCGTTCTGCGCAACGGCGAGGGCCCCGCCGTCATGCTCCGCGCGGACATGGACGCTCTGCCGGTCAAGGAGCAGACGGGACTCGACTACGCGAGCACGGCGACCGCGACGGAAGATACGGGCGAGATCGTCCCGCTCATGCACGCATGCGGCCACGACGTCCACGTGACCTGCCTGCTGGGTGCAGCGCGGCTGATGGCGGCGTCGGCCGGCCTCTGGTCCGGCACGCTCATCGCGGTGTTCCAGCCCGCTGAGGAAGGACGCGGCGGCGCCCAGCGCATGCTCGCCGACGGTCTCTTCGAGATCACTGGGAAGCCCGACGTCGTGCTGGGCCAGCACGTCTTCCCCCACGCCGCGGGGACCGTGGGATATCGGAGCGGGCCGTTCCTGGCGGCCTCCGACGGCTTCGACGTGCGTTTGTACGGCAGGGGCGCGCATGGCTCGCGGCCGCAGTCCGGGGTGGACCCGGTGGTTCTGGCGGCCTCGACGGTGATGCGGCTCCAGACCATCGTCTCGCGTGAGGTGGCCGCAGACGAGCAGGCGGTGCTGACCGTCGGCGCTCTGCGCGCCGGGGCCAAGGCCAACATCATCGCCGACCACGCCGACCTCAGCCTCAGCATCCGCAGCTTCGACCGGGAGGTCAGCGCGCGCATGGTGTCCTCAGTGCGGCGCATCATCGAGGCCGAGTGCGCCGCTTCTGGTTCACCCCGGCCACCGCGGTTCGACGAGCTGGCCCGGTTCTCCCCCACGGTGAACGACCCGGTGGCGACCGAGCGGGTCGCCGGCGCCCTGCGGGCGCTGCTGGGAGACGACGCGGCCACCGAGATCGCGCCCATCATGGGCAGCGAGGACTTCGGCGAGTTCGGCGAGGCCGCCAGTGCCCCCTCGGTGTTCTGGTCGCTGGGCGGCACCGATCCCGAGGCGTACGCCACCGCGTTGAAGGCGGGCACGGTGGACGAGGACATCCCGTCCAATCATTCCCCGCTCTTCGCGCCGATTGTGCAGCCCACGCTCACCACCGGGGTGAGCGCGCTGGTCGCCGCCGCCATGGAATGGCTGGGGACCTCCCATGGCTGACAGGCGGCCCCCGTCGCCACGGCGGGGCTTCACCAGCGACAACGCGTCCGGCGTGCATCCCGAGGTGCTGGCGAGGGTGGCAGAGGCCAACGTCGGCCACGCACCGAGCTACGGCGCGGACTCCTGGACCGCGTGCGCGCAAGACCTGCTCTCCGCGGAGTTCGGGGCTGGCAGCCAGACGTTCCTGGTTTTCAACGGTACGGGCGCGAACGTGTCCGCGCTCGCCGCGGCGCTGCGGCCCTACCAGGCGGTGATCTGCTCAGCCGACGCGCACCTGCACACCGACGAGTGCGGGGCACCGGCCCGCCTCATCGGAAGCACCGTGATCCCTGTGCCCGCAGAGCGCGGTCTGCTCACCCCCGAGCGGCTGGAAGCAGCCATGCCGCCCGTCGGTCGCGGCGAGCATCAGGTCGTCCCCGCGGTCCTGTCGCTCACCAACGCCTCCGAACTCGGCACGGTGTACCGGCCGGCCCAGGTGGCAGAGCTGGCTGCCTGGGCCCGCGAGCGGGGCCTGCTGGTGCACATGGACGGCGCCCGGCTGGCCAACGCGGCCGTGTCGGTCGGAAGCTCGCTCGCCGAGGTCAGCACAGCGGCGGGCGTCGACATCCTCTCGTTCGGTGGCACCAAGAACGGGCTGCTTTTCGGGGAGGCCGTCGTCTTCGCGGGGAGCGCCGGAGGAGTCGCCGCCGCGCAGCACTACTTGCACACCCGCAAGCAGGTGACGCAGTTGGCCTCGAAGATGCGATTCCTGAGCGCGCAGTTCGTGGCCCTGCTCACCGACGGGCTGTGGCGTCGCAACGCCATGGCGGCCAATTCCGCCGCCTCCTACCTCGCCTCGAGCCTCAGCACCGTCCCGGGCGTCGAGGTCCTCCATCCGGTTCAGGCGAACGCGGTGTTCGCGAGGATGCCGCCGACCATGACGGCACGCCTGGCGGACGAATTCTCCTTCCACACCTGGGACGCGGCGGCCGGCACCGTTCGGTTCGTCTGTTCCTTCGACACCGAGACCACCGATATCGACCACTTCATCACCACGGCACGGACCTTGATGACCGCCTAGAGAAGGGCGCCACCATGACCACAACGAATGCGGACCCGGCGAGACCGACAACGATCGTGGGCCAGCCGCGAGGACTGGTGACGCTAGCGGGAATCGGCCTCTGGGAGCGATTCTCCTTCTACGGCATGCAGGTCGTCCTTCTGTACTACCTGTTCTTCCCGGTGTCGGAAGGCGGGCTGGGCCTGTCCAAGGCAGAGGCCACGTCGGTCATCGGCGCGTACGGCGGCCTGGTCTACCTCTGCACGGTGATCGGCGGCTGGGTCGCCGACCGGCTCCTGGGCTCGGAGCGGACGCTCTTCTGCAGCGTCACGCTCATCATGCTCGGTCACGTCGCACTCGCCATCGTTCCGGGATTCGCCGGCGTCTGGATCGGGCTCGCCCTGCTCGTGGTGGGAAGCGGTGGCCAGATCGGCAACCTGACCTCCTCGCTGGGGCACCTGTACGGCGAAGGGGACCGGCGCCGCGACAACGGATTCCTGCTCTTCTACATGGGCCTCAACATCGGAGCCCTAGCGGGCCCCCTTCTCACCGGGCTCGCACGCACCCGCCTGGGATTCCACTACGGCTTCGGGATCGCGGCGATCGGCATGGCCATCGGCCTGGTCCTGCTCTACGGAGGACGTCGGCACCTGGCCCCGCGCGGGCGTACCGTGCCGGACCAGCTGCCCCGGTCCGCGATGGTGAAGGCGGCCGCCGCAGCGGCCGGCGTCCTCCTCCTCCTCGTGCCGGCGGCCGCGGTGGGTGCGCTGTCGATCCGTCATCTGGCGACCGCGATCACCGTCGTCGTGGTGGCGGTCATCGTCGGCTATTTCACGACCATGCTGTGCAGCGCGAAGGTATCGGCCGCGGAACGGCGCCGCGTGTACGGGCTCATCCCGATGTTCCTCATCAACTGCGTTTTCTGGGCGCTCTACCAGCAGCAGTTCACGGTCGTGCAGGTCTACGCGGCAACCCGCCTCGACCTCCACGTCCTCGGCTTTGCCATGCCGCCGGAGTTCTTCAGCTCAGCAGTGCCGTTCTTCGTCATCCTCCTCACCCCGATTCTCGTGTCGCTGTGGGCCCGCGCCGGGTCCCACGAGCCGTCCACGCCGACGAAGTTCCTCGTCGGAGTCGTCCTGATCGGCCTGTCGTTCCTGCTCTTTCTCCCCATGGCCGGAAACGACGGCGCGGTCAACCCGCCGCTCGCGCTGGCCGGGATCCTCCTGGTCTTCACGCTGGCGGAACTCTTCGTGTCCCCCGTGCAATTGGCGCTGTCGACCCAACTCGCACCGAAGGCGTTCCAGACCCAGACAGTCGCCCTGCTTTTCTTGTCCACAGCGGCGGGATCGGCCGCCTCGGGCATGCTGGCAGGCTTCTATTCCCCCGCACGCGAGGGCGCCTACTTCTCCGTCCTCGGCCTCGCCTCGCTCGGGGCGGCCGCACTCTTCGCGATGACCATTCCCTGGATCAAATCCATGCTGAACGGCTCCCGGTGAATCGGCGAGCACAGCCTCCGCAAGGCACAGAAGGAAGGAAACCAATGATCAAGCGATACGATTCGCTGCCTATCGGCGGCGACTGGGTGGCCCCGACAACCCGAATGACGATCCGCGTCGTGTCACCGAACACCGAGGAGCCGATCGGCGAGGTGCCGGCCGCCGGGCCGGCCGACGCCGACGCCGCCGTGGCAGCCGCCCGCGCCGCGTTCCCCGCATGGCGGGACCTCAACCCCGCCGGGCGGGCCGCAACGCTGCGCCGCTTCGCCGACCTGATCGAAGCCCGCAAGGACCGGTTCGCCGAGCTCGTCTCTTCCCAGAACGGGATGCCGGTGGCGGTCGCATCCCAGTTGGAAGCCCTCTACCCGGCCCTCCTGCTGCGCTACTACGCCGATCTCGCCGAAGCGCAGCAGGAGGAGAACCGCCCAGGCATGCTGGGCGGGAGCATCAAGGTACTCAGAGAACCCGTAGGGGTCGTCGCGGCGATCGTGCCGTGGAACTTCCCTCAGACGCTCGGCTTCATGAAGATCGCCCCCGCGCTGGCCGCCGGCTGCACCGTCGTCGTCAAGCCGTCCCCCGAGACCGTCCTGGACGCCTTCCTCCTGGCCCGAACAGCGATCGACGCTGGCCTGCCACCGGGTGTCCTCACCATCGTCCCCGGCGGCCGTGACCTCGGCGCGCATCTCGTCGCCCACCCGGGGGTCGACAAGGTCGCCTTCACCGGGTCCACCGCCGCCGGCCGAGAGATCGCCCAGACCTGCGGGCGGCTGCTGCGCCCGGTCACACTGGAGCTGGGCGGCAAATCGGCCGCGATCGTCCTGGACGATGCCGACCTGGACCTGGGCACCATCGGCGCCGACCTTTTCGTCGCCACCCTGGCGAACAACGGCCAGACCTGCTTCCTCGGAACCCGGGTGCTCGCGCCGCGGCACCGGTACACCGAGGTCGTGGACGTCTTCACCGAGTTCGCCCGCTCGATGAGCGTCGGCGACTCCCTCGATCCGGGCACACAGATTGGGCCGATGGCCACAGCCCGCCAACGGGACCGCGTGGAGTCCTTCATCGCCAAGGGCCGGGCCGAGGGCGGCCGCGTCACGACGGGCGGCGGCCGCCCCGCCGACCACGACCGCGGCTGGTTCGTCGACCCGACCGTGTTCGCCGACGTTGACAACGACGCCGCGATCAGCCGGGAGGAGATCTTCGGGCCGGTCCTCACCGTCATCCCCTACCGCGACGACGAGGATGCCGTGCGAATCGCCAACGACTCCGACTACGGCCTGGGCGGCACCGTCTGGTCTACCGACACCGACCGGGCACTGCGCCTGGCCCGCAGGGTCCGCACGGGAACGATCGGCATCAACAGGTACATGCCCGACCCGGCCGCGCCCTTCGGCGGCGTCAAGGCCAGCGGTATCGGCCGCGAACTCGGCCCTGAGGGCATGGCCGGCTACCAGCAACTCAAGTCCGTCTACTGCTGACACAGTGAGCGCCGCTCCGACCGGGCGAACACCGGCCAGACGACTACCGCGGCAGGAAACTCGACACGGGACCGTCAGGTGCAGCACTGCCTGGCGGTCCTGGCGCCGTGCCAAGCGAACGCGATGGCAGCAGAACGCAGAAGGAGTTCACGCGGCCCGGTCAACCGCCTTGAACGAGTCCCGCCTGTGCTCCAGTGGGATCGGCGATGACGACGACGCGGCCCACCGGGCCCTCCATCGGCGGTACCTCGACGCTACCTCCCAACTCGACGGCCCGGCCCGCAGAGGCATCGCAGTCGGTGACCGTGAAGTAAGGAGCCCAGGCGGGCGCGTCCCCGTATTGGAGGCGGTCTGCCTGGGACATGCCCGCGACATAGCGGTCACCGAGGCGGCACAAGGTGTATGCGCCGGAGCCGTGGTCCTCGGTGGTGAACGTCCAGCCGAACACGTCCGCGTAGAAGCGCTTCGCCGCTTCGACGTCCGGGCAGAGCAACTCGATCCACGCAAGCGTCCCGTGCTCTCCGCTCTTCAACGCGCCGCGCCAGATGTACGCCTGCCAGAGGCCGAACCCGGCGCCCAGTGGATCCGCGCACAGCGCCGCCCGGCCGAGATGGGCGTTGTCGTACGGGTCCGAGTAGGCACGCCCGCCCGCCCCCTCGACCGTACCGACGGCCGCATCGGTGTCGGTGACGCTGAAGAAACAGGTCCAGCCAGGTGCCTCAGTGTCGTCCTGGAGCCTCGTCATCCCCGCTGTCTCGACAGAGTCCGGCCCCATGGTGAAAGTGGTGCAGTCGCCGAGCCGTTCATAGGAGATCGTGTACGAATTCCAATTGAACAAACCTTCATAGAAGGCCGTCGACACCTCGGTATTCGGACTGTACAAGCCAGCCCAACAGGGCTCTCCTACCTCGTATGCCACTACCTCGTTCACGAGACCCCCCATACAAGAGACCTCCAGGCTATCGCCCAGGTAGTAATCGCCTTGTACATAGAAGGACTCCCCTTGACTAATTCGTGGCTGTTCCGTCCTGCGGTTCTGCCTAGTTCGGGCAGGTGCCGCGCCAGGTGGGGGTGCTCTCGCCGGTGAGCGGTGGGTCATGAGTTCGGTCATCGCGATGTGGACCAAGGCGGCATGTCCAGGTAGGTACGGATGACGTTGACGATGATCTCTCGCCGGGCAGAATTGTTCTGGTTGAGGCGTTCCAGGCGTACATGCCAGCCAGCCTTACAGGTGCCTCGTCACTGCCGAACTGGTCGGCGGCGTCAGCGACGGGCGGCTCACGGGGACCGTGTTGCGGCGCTGCGTGCCGCGGTGGAGTCCGCCGTGGTGCATCACTACCCGGACGTCTTCAGCGTCCGCCTCCCGGCAGACTGAAGCGGTCCACGACCGGCTTTCGGTACCTACGCGCGGCCGCTGCATACCCGTACTCCCGGAAGATGGGGCACCCACCTTCCTCTCGTTGCAGGAGGACGAGGATCTCCCCGGCCCGCTGTCTGAATGACCATGTAAGTTCCCTCCAGTTGTGACCAGATGGGCTGGTGGACAACGGAAGGTGATCAATCATGGGTGCCAAAACGGCCGTCCTCATCTACACCGACGGCCACCTCGCCGACCTACTGCGCAGCACGCCCGAGCCCGACCCGGCGGCCACCGCGGCGCTGATCAGTCGGACCAACCCCGGCTGGGACGGATCCACCACCTCCCCGGGGAACCTGGACGACTACATCTATCCCGATCAAGGGGTCGCCTACGCAGGCAGCTTCCCCGGCATCGACGTGCTCTGCGACCAGCAGGTGATGGTGGGCCGCCCGTCCCAAGTCCCCGCCCATCTCCTACGCGCCGGCACCCACAGCGGCCAGGTGATCCTGCACGCCATGCACAGCGGCACCGACTGGTTCGCCTACGCGATCTGGGAAAACGGCGCCCTGCTGCGATCACTCAGCCTGTCACCCGCCACCGGAGTCACCGAGAACATCGGGACGCCCTTGGAATTCGAACACCCCTACTGGGCAGGCGAA
>NZ_JBEUPA010000047.1:0-48897 GCF_040492065.1 Actinomadura sp. NPDC000929
GCGCGTCCAGGCGTCCGGCGCCGCCGTGACGAGGCCGAGGCCGCGGGCGGACGCCTCGCGGGCGCCCTCCCGCTCCGTCACCAGCAGCGCGCCGACCAGCGCGGCGGTGAGGAAGACCGCGGCCGCCAGCGGGATGACCGAGCGGGTGCGGACGGGGCGCAGCAGCTCCGCCTCGAACCGGTCGCCGCGGCGGGGCACCGGCACCTCGACGGCCTCGGCGGCACGGATCACCAGCCACGGGTCGCGCACCCGCAGCTCGATCAGCTGGTCGCGGACGGCGTAGCGGGGCATCCCCTCGACGTTCCGCAGGACGTAGGCGACGCGGACGTGGGGATCGAGCCTGGACAGCGCCGCGGTCAGCGCCGGGTCGGGCAGGCGGGCGGGCAGCGCGCGCAGCCACGGGCCGAGGCCGATCTGCAGGCGGCGGGACGGCCGCAGCGCCCGGCGCAGCACGCGGGTGCGGCGCCGGGCGTGCCCGGCGGCGGAGCGGTCGCGGGCGCCGCGCGAGGTGGAGTCCACGATCCGGCGGGCGATCGCCAGCCGGTAGACGCGCTTTCCCCGTCCCGGCAGAACGAAATACGCCATCCGGACAAGGTCGCCATAAGCCGATTCGGTCGGTGGTGTTTCCCTGTGCGGATTCGTCATGACATCGTCCGTCACGGCGGGCCACTCCCTCTGGGGCAGTTCCTTCGTCGCGAATCCCGAGGTTAGGACGGAGAGAGCCGGCACTGGAGCGCAATTGGCACAACGATTAACCGACCGAATGGAAATGTCATCTCATTTCCGTACGATGTGCCGGAGGCGGCGGGCCCGGTCTTCCCCGCGAGAGCAGCCACGCCCGTTTCCTCCCCGTACTACGCTTGTGCCCGGGGGAACCGCCCCGGGCCGCGCCGCATCGAACGAACCAGCCGCGCACGCGCCCGCACGCGCCCCGGACGAGACGAGCGACCGAGAGGGAACCCCCGACCCATGACCGAGGACGTTCCGGGCTACCGGGTGCTTGAGCAGGTCGGCGAGGGCGGCTTCAGCGTCGTCTACCGCGCCCACCAGGAGCGCCTGGACCGGATGGTCGCGCTGAAGGTCATGTCGATCAGCGCGGTCGACGACGCGGCGATGCGGCGGTTCCAGCGCGAGTGCAAGATCACCGGTCGGCTCTCCGGGCACCCGAACATCGTGACCGTGCTGGACACCGGCACCACCCGGTCCGGGCGCCCCTACATCGTGATGGAGTACTTCGAGCACGGAGCGCTCACCGACCGGCTCGCGCGGGAGGGGCCCCTCGCGTTCGCCGAGGTGCTGCGGATCGGGGTGAAGATGGCGGGCGCGCTCGCCGCCACCCACGAGACCGACGTCCTGCACCGGGACGTCAAGCCGCAGAACGTGCTGCTGTCGCGGTACGGCGAGCCCGCGCTCGCCGACTTCGGCATCGCCCGCCTCGTCGACAGCTTCGACGCCACCCACACGCAGGCGTTCACCCCGCACCACGCCGCCCCCGAGGTGCTGGAGGGCAGGCCGCCGGGCATCGGGTCCGACCTGTACTCGCTCGGCTCGACGCTCTACCAGCTGCTGGCCGGACGGCCCGCGTTCAAGGGGCCGCCCCGCGAGGGCATCGCGCCGCTGATGCTGCGGATCCTCAACGACCCGCCGCCGCCGATCCCCCGCCCCGACGTCCCGCGGCAGGTCACCGACGTCATCGTGCGCGCGATGGCCAAGACGCCCGACGAGCGGTTCGCGAGCGCCGTGGAGTTCGCGCAGGCGCTCCAGCGCGTCCAGGCCGAGCTGGGGCTGCCGGTGACGGACGTGGCGCACGCCGGCCGCGGCGCCCTGGCGCTGTCGGACGCCGGCCCGATCCCCTCGTTCCCCGACGTCTCCGCCCCGCCGCCGGCGCCCGCCGCGCAGGCGCCGTCCCCGCCCGCCCCCGCGCCGCCGGCTCCGGCGCCCCTCGCCGCGCCGACATCGGCGCCGCCGCGGTCGCCGTGGGCGCCGCACGCCCTCCCGCCGCAGACGCGTGAGACGGCCCTCCCCCAGGAAGGTCCGCCCCCCTCCCCGGAAGCCGCCTGGCCTCCGATGCCGGTGCCCCAGGCGGGCGACCGGCCCGCGAACGGGTCCTCCACGACGCCGCACACGTCACCGCACACGACGCCGCACGGGGGCCCGCACCAGACCACGCCGCACGGGGGCCCGCACCAGACCACCTGGGACCAGCCCCAGCAGGGCCAGCGCCGCGGCCTGATCGTGGTGGGCGGGATCGTGCTCGCCGGCGGGCTGGCCCTCGGCATCGGGGCGCTCGCGCTGTCCGGCGGCGGCGACGGCAAGGGCGGGACCGCCGCCACGTCGCCGCCGCCCTCCCCGACCGCCCCGCAGGGGCAGACCACCCAGACCCCGCCCCAGCCGATCCCGGCCTCGCAGCTCGCGGCGACCCGCCCGCGCAAGGTGGTCGCGCGGCAGGTCGGCCGGACGGCGGCGCTGCTCTGGACGCTGCCGCCCGCCGCGCGCGGGCTGCCGCTGCTCGTCCAGCAGCAGCCCGCCGGGACCCAGCCGATCGTGTCGGTGAAGGCGGGCTCGCAGTCGGCGACCATGCCGGGCCTGCGGCCGAACACGGCGCACTGCTTCAAGGTCGGCGCGGTGCTGCGCCTCAACCAGGGCCAGGCTCCGGACGTGGCGTGGTCGGCGCCCGCCTGCGTCGGCAAGGCGAAGAAGCGCCCCAAGCCGTAGCTCTCGCGGAGGGTCCGCGGGTCAGGGCGCGCACGTCCAGACCGCGGGCCCCGCGAGGCTCCTCCAGTCGCCCGGCGTGTTGACCAGGTACCCGATGACGTAGCCGGTCTTGCCGCTCCACGTGATGTTGGCGTACATGTCGCCGGCGAGGGCGGCGTCCCTGGGGTGCCTGTAGTAGACGCCCTTCTTCTGGCAGTTCACGACGACGAGTTCGCCGTTGTTGTCGGTCATGGTGGCGACGGTCGTGCCGTTGTTGGCGTCGGCGGTGGCCCGGATGTAGGCGTTGGAGTTCCCGTTGCGCTCCACCGGGTACCTGGCGGCGGGCCCGGTGAGCCTGGCGCCGAGCGTCGCGGCGGCGCCCGTGCCCGCGCCGTTCACGGCGGAGACGGTGAAGGTGTAGGGCCCGTTGGTCCACACCTCCCCGAGCGTCGCGGTCATGGCCGAGCCCGTGGCGGCGGGCACCGTCCGGGACCCCTTGACCGGGCCGTCCCAGCCGACCCGGTAGGCGGACGCGCCGGGCGGGGCCGTCCAGGAGACCTTCGCCCCGGACGAGGTGGCCTGCGCCTTGAGGCCGGTCGGCGCGCCGGGCGTCACGCACGGGCGGGCGGGGTCGCTGGGCGCCGACACCTGCTCCCGGGTGCGTCCGCGGCCGTCCCGGTAGCGGACGGCGACGCGGAAGCGGTACTCGCGGGCGCAGTCCCCGCCGGTGACCGTGAACGTGAAGGGCCCGGCCCCCGGCGCGATCGCGGCCGGGCTCGCCGCGAGGCCGGACGGGACGTCCTTCAGCGCGTACCCGATGATCCCCTCGCCGTCCGAGGGCTGGAAGTCGATCCGCATCGTGCCCGCCCCGGGCGTGACCGACACGTTCAGCGGCGCGGCGGGCGGCGCGCCGGGCCGCGGGCGGCGCGGATCCCGCGGGGCGGTCGCCCGCGGCGGCTGCGGAGCGCCGCTGCCGCCGGGCTGCGGGAGGGCGCGGCGCACCGGGCCGCCCGGCACCTTGTCCCGGTACTTGTCGATGCCCTTGCGGCCGCCTTGCCCGTCGACCACGACGGCGCGCGGGCCGGACGGGTCGTTCGCCCACAGCAGGCCGTCGCGGACGAAGACGTCCAGCCGGGCGGGCCGCCCGCTGACCGGGACCGGCGCCTCGAAGCGGTTTCCCGCCGAGTCGTACACCAGCAGCGCCCCGGCCGTCTCGTCGGGGATGTAGACCTTGGGGCCGAGCATCTGCGGCGGCCGGTACCGGTGCTTCGGCATGGCGAGCCGCGTGCTGGAGTACCGCCCGGTGTCGGTGTCCACGGTCACCAGCGACCCGGCGCCGGGCACCAGCAGCGGGACGGTCTTGCCCTCCGTGGCGGGCGGGGCGAGGACGCCGCCGCGGCCCGCCTGCCTCACGGTGGCGGGCAGCCCGACCGTCAGGCGCGTCCCGGACGGCTTGACGACGGTGGCGGTGGCGTTCGTGGAGTTCACGACGACCGGGTCGCCTGCGGCCATGGTGAGCGCGAGGTCGTCCCCCGGCCCGCCGACGCGGACCGGCGGCTGCGTGCGTCCGTCCTTGAACGCCGTGACCTGCCCGTCCTTCGCCACGGGCACCCACAGGGCGCCGCGCGCGTCGATGCCCGCCTGCCCGAGGACGGGCGGGAGCGTCGCGGGCGCGCCGACCGGCGTCAGGCCGACCGGGTCGATCTGCTGGAGGAGGCCCTTGACGGAGTCGACCGTGTAGGCCTTCCCGGCGCCGGCGAGGACCTGGATGCCGCGGCCGAGCGGCCGGCTCGCGCCGACGTCCAGCTGGGAGGGGTCGAGCCGGCTGACGACGCCGGTGTCCTGGTCGATGATCAGGACGGTGGCGCCGTCCTGGACGATCCTGATGTCGTGGCCGCGCATCTGCGGGGGGACGCCGGTCTTGCCGTCCACCTTGGCCGCGGGCCCGTTGACGTGCACGACGAGGCCCTTGTCCCGCGCGGTGAGCCAGGCGCCGACGTCGGCGATCCGGTACTTGGCGCTCGCGACGCCCACCCCGTAGACGACGGCGGCGATGACGAGCACGCCGGTGAGCCCGACGGCCACCTGCCCTGTCAGCCGATCACGCCGGAAGAAAACGCCCAGGCCCGCCATGTCCTGTTATCCCCCACCCATTTCGCAGGGGACACCGTAGCCGCTCGCGTCCCACCGGCGCCGGTGTTCCCGCGAAACGGCGGCGGTCAGTCTCCGCGGACGGCGGCGGCGTACTCCGCGGCGGTGATGTTGCGCCCGGACACGACCACCACCAGGCGGCCGGCGGCCTCGACCTTCCCGGCCATGACGGCGGCGACCGCCGCGCCGCCCGCGCCCTCGGCGACGAGGCCGTGCTCGTGGAACAGCAGGCGCAGCGCCGCCCGGATCTCGTCGTCGGTGACCGCCGTCAGCTCGGCGGTGCGGCCGATCACCTCGGGGGTGACGCAGCCGGGTTCGAGGTTGCCGGGCAGGCCGTCGGCGAACGTCTCGCCGACCTCGACCCGGGTGACCCGTCCCGCCGCCACCGACGCGGAGACTCCGCGCGACACCGCCGACTCCACGCCCACGACCCGCACGTCGCCGCGCTCCCGCGCCCACAGGCACAGGCCGGCGACGAGCCCCCCGCCGCCGACCGGCGCGACGACCGTGAGAGGGCCGTCCGCCTGCGCGTCGAGTTCGCGCCCGATGGTGCCCTGCCCCGCGATGACCGCCGGGTCGTTGTAGGGCGAGACGTAGTGGCCGGGCAGCGTCATCGCGTGCGCCTCGGCCTCGTCGTAGGTCGTCCCGTGCTGGACGAGGCGCACCGGGAACGCGCGGATCCTGTCGACCTTGACCTGCGACGCGCGGGTCGAGACCACCACGGTGACGTCCGCGCCCGCCCTCGCGGCGGCGTACCCCATGCCGAGGCCGTGGTTGCCCGCGCTCGCCGTGACGGCCGGCTCCCCGGCGGGGAGCGCGGCGACGGCCGCGAGCGCGCCCCGCACCTTGAACGCGCCGACCGGCTGGAACGTCTCCAGCTTCAGCAGCGCGCCCGGCGCCACGCCCGACGGGACCAGCGGCGTGGGGGCGAGCTCGGCGGACACGGCCCGCCAGGCGCGGTCCAGGTCGTCCGGGCCGGGCGGCCGGACGGCGCGCACCGTCATGCCGGCTCCCCCGGCGACCCGTCCAGCCGCTCGTGGAGGCGGTCCCGGATCTCCTCGGGGGTGTAGGCGCGGCGGCGGCGCTCGGCGCGCACGACCACGGCGCCGGTCGCGGCGACCCCGAGGAACCCCGCGACGCCCAGTGCCTTCCAGAGATTCGACGCCTTCAACAGGCCGGACCCTCGCAACGTGCGCATGCGGCTACCGTAGCGACCATGCCGGGCACGAGCATCTCCCTCGCCGAGGCCGCCGAACTGACCCGCACCGGGGACGTGTGGCTGTTCCGCGGCCGGACGGTCGCCGACCGCGCCATCCAGATGACCACCAACAGCCCCGTCAACCACGTCGGCATGGCGGTGGTGATCGACGACCTGCCCCCGCTGATGTGGCACGCCGAGCTCGGCCGCTCGCTGCGGGACATGTGGACCGGCGGGCACCACCGCGGCGCGCAGCTGCACGACCTGCGGGACGCGGTGCTGGCCTGGGGGAACCGCTACGGGCAGCGGGCCTGGCTGCGGCAGCTCGACCCGCCGCCGACCCGGGCGATGGAGGACGCGGCGCTGCGCGCGGTGGCGCGGCTGGACGGCACGCCGTTCCCCTCGACGTCGAAGCTGGCGACGCGGTGGCTGCGCGGGCGGGTGCCGATCCGGCGGCCGGCCGAGCGGGACCCGAACCTGGAGACGGCGTTCTGCGCGGAGATCGTCGCGGTGACGTACCAGTCCATGGGGCTGCTGCCGAAGGGGCGCCGCCCGAACTGGTTCGACCCGGGCCGGTTCTGGAGCGGGGACGACCTGGAGCTGGAGACGGGCGCGGTGCTCGGCGGCGAGATCGCCGTCAGCGTCCCCGCGTCCTGACGGCCCGGCGGTCCCGCAGCGACCGCGGGTGCAGGCGGCGCCGGAAGCGGCGCAGCCGCCCGGCCCTGGCGGTGACGAGGCGGCCGAGCTCGTCGGTGTGCCGCCACGCGCGGTCGGCGGCGCCGGGGTCCGGCTGGGACGCGGCGAACCGGCTGCGGTTGACCAGGTCGGCGAGCGGCCCGAGGTGGCCGTGGGCGTCCTCGCCGACGGCGGACGCGCCGAAGCGGGCGACCTCGTGCGCGGTCAGCGTCCGGGCCGTGGACAGGCCGACGTCGGCGAGATGGTCGAGCGCCTGGTGCCACGCGCCGGTGATGCGGGCGGCGGGCGGCCCGGCCCTCCGGCGCCGCTTCCGCAGGGCGGGGGCGAGGAGGACGGCGCCCAGGTAGCCGGCGGCGAGCGCGCCCGCCGCGAGCGCGGCGAGCACCCACCACGGCGTGGGACCGCCGTCCGAGGCGGTCGGCTTCTGCGGACCCTTCTGCGTCGTGGCGCCCGGCCCCTGGCCGCGCTGCTGGGAGGCCGCGTTCTTCTGGGCCTGCTCCAGCTTCTGCTCGGTCTCCCCCGCCGCGACGGAGTCGTTCTTCTTGGAGCGGCGCGCGCTGTCGGGGAGCGGGTTGAACCGGATCCAGCCGAGCCGGTCGAACTTGATCTCCGGCCACACCATCACGTCCCCGGACCGGACCTGGACGGTGTCGCCCGCGCGGGCGCCGCCGTCGAAGCCCACGGTGACCCGGGACGGCAGGCCGATCGTCCGGGCGAGCAGGGCGTAGGCGGTCGCGAAGTGCTCGGGCGTGCCGCGCCTGCCCTCGCCGAGGAAGTAGTCGAGCTGCCGGTAGCCGTGCCCCGGCGGGGCGGTGACGTCGTACCTGGCGTACCGCTTGAGGTACTCGGCGAGCATCGCGGCCTTCTGGATCGGCGACACGGCGCCCCGCGTCGCGGCCTGGGCGAACCTGCGGAACTCGGCGATCTGGACGGGCGGCTCCTTCGCGCCCGGACCCCACGGCAGCTCCCGCGCGGCCCTGGCCTCGGCGTCGCCGGCGACCTCCGCCCCGGCGAGGTCGTCGGCCGTCCATTCGGGGACGACGGAGTCGACTCGGTAGGTCTGGCCGGGGCGCAGCGGCTGCGCGGCGGCCAGCGCGCCGCTGCCGGGGTCGACGACGACGGGGAGCCCGGCGACCTCCCGCGGCCGGTCGGCGGCGGGCACCCACACGCCCGGCAGGTCGCGGATGGTGACGCGCTGCGCGACCTCGTGCTCGCGGTCCGGCTCCGGCCCCTCCGGAACGCGGCTCCCGGTGGGGACGAACCGGGCCGTGGACGACCAGGTCACGCCGTCGAACCGGTCCAGCACGGCGAGCCGCTCGATCTCGTCGCGCCTCGACTGGACCGTGAACATCACCTGGTCGGGGCTGAGCAGCCAGCCGCCGACGCGGTCCAGCGGGCTGACGCCGTCGCGCTGCTGCGGCGGAGGCGCCTGCACCTGCTCGCGCGGGTCGTAGGGGTCCGCGCTGACGGGGACGACGGGTCCGGCGGCGAACGCCAGCGCCCCGAGGAGGGCCGCGGCGGGGACGCCGACCAGCAGCGGCCGCCACGCGGTGCCCGAGTCGGGCCCGTCCGCGCGGACGAGGACCAGCACGGCGATGAGCACGACGGTCGCGGCGGCGAGCGGCAGGTTGGATCCGGGGCCGTCGACCCCGAGCAGCAGCGCGACCGCCCAGACGCCGAGCGCGGGCACGCAGGGCAGGGCGCGCAGCGAGGTGCGCAGCGCCAGCTCCGCCGCCGCGAACGCCGCCAGCCACACCACCACGTGGACCAGGACGAGGTACTCCGGCTTCGCGGGGGCGGGCAGCAGCGTGGTCAGGATCGACTTCCACGCGCCGAGCACGCCCTCGCGCAGCGTCTGCGGGAGCGTCCCGTCCCCGAGGGCGGGGCGCAGGACGGTCGCCGAGACCGTCGCCGCCCAGGCGAGGACGGTCAGCACCAGCGAGATCCACAGCGGCCAGGGACCCTTGTCCTTGCGCGGCCCCGACAGCAGCCCGCACAGCAGCGTCGGCACCACCGCCGCGACGGCGGCGACGGGGACGACCGGCCCGAGCCCGAACACCCGCTGGAACGCCAGCCCGGCGACGGCGACCAGGCAGGCCGTCACGGCGATCGAGGCGTACCGGGTCACCGGGCGCTCCCCAGCCGGTGCCACGCCTCCGCCAGCCCCTCCAGGTCGGCGAAGTCGACGAGCTGGACGCCGGGCGGCGCCGCCGCGGGACCCCCCGGGCGGACCCGCAGCACGACGATCCGGTCGAACCGGCTGCGGACGGCCGCGATGCGCCCGAGCTCGGCGGCGTCCGGGGTGATGACGACGAGGGACCCGCCCGGGCGCACACGGCGCACCGCGTCCACGACCGAGCCCGCCCCCTCACGCGTGCGGACGGCGGTGAGCCGGTCGAGGAGGACCTCCACGTCGTCCGGCCCGCCCCGCGTGTCGGCCACCTGGCCGTCGCCGGTGAGGATCCGGACGGGGAAGCTCGCCGACGCCGCCCCGGCCGCGACCGACGCCGCGGCGTCCACGGCGAGCTCGAAGTCGTCGGGTTCCGGCCACGAGCCGGGGCGCGCCTCCAGCACGACCGTCGTCGTGGGCAGGCTGGCGTCCACGAGCTGGCGGACCATCAGCGTCCCGGTGCGCGCCGACGACTTCCAGTGGATGTGGCGCAGCTCGTCCCCGATCACGTACTCGCGCAGCGCGTGGAACGTCGCCGTCCCCGCCGGGGACCGGTCGCTGGTCGGGCCCTCCAGGTGGTAGGCGCGCCCGGACGGCAGCAGCGACAGCCGCACCGTCCTCGGCCGGACGAGCAGGACCCGCGGCGCCCCGTACTCGCGCACCCGGCGCGCCAGCCGGAGGGGGTCGGCGCGCACCAGCCGCAGCGGCCCCACCGGGATCTCGCCGCGCCGGGACGTCGGCAGCCGGTAGGTCACGGTGCGCCCGCCGCCCGGGCGCAGCCGCGGGATGTCGACCGCCACAGGCGTGGAGCCCGCCGCGTCCTCGGCGCTGAGCCCGCGCACGCCGCGCCCCTTGTTCGTCACGTGCAGGACCCCGACGGCGGGCTCGCCGCGCGCCACCCGCGCCGGCGCGATCTCCCTGCCGACCTCCAGCTTCGGGCGCGGCAGCGTCCACAGCGCCGCCGCCCCCACCGCGACCAGGCCCGCGACGGCCAGCACGGCGGGCTCGGGATAGCCGAGCCACCAGCCCGCCGCGTACAGCAGGACCGAACCGGCCGCCGTCCCCCATCCGAGCGGCGTCAGCACGTCACACCCCGGCGGCCTGCGGCGTCGGCACGTCGCCCAGCGCCTCGGCGACCACGTCGGCGCCCGAGCGCCCGCGCAGCTCGGCCTCCGGCGTGACGATCAGCCGGTGCGCGATGACGGGCACCGCGAGCGCCTTGACGTCCTCGGGGACGATGTAGGAGCGGCCGGCCGCCGCCGCCCGCACCCGCGCGGCGCGCAGCAGCGCGATGCCGGCCCGCGGGCTCGCGCCGAGCCGCAGGTCGGGGTGCTCGCGGGTGACCGCGACGACGCGCACGAGGTAGTCGTACAGCGGCGGCGCGACGTGCAGCCGCTGCGCGAAATCGATCATCCGGGCGAGGTCCTCGCGGCTCAGCACCGGCGGCATCTGGTCGAGCACCGCACCGGTCGGGGCCCCGGCGAGCAGCGCCACCTCGGCCTGGTGGTCGGGGTAGCCCATCGAGATCCGCATCAGGAACCGGTCGAGCTGCGCCTCCGGCAGCGGGTACGTGCCGTCCATGTCGACGGGGTTCTGCGTGGCGATCACCATGAAGGGGCGCGGCACCGGATGCGGGACGCCCTCGACGGTGACCCGGCGCTCCTCCATGACCTCCAGCAGCGCCGACTGCGTCTTGGGCGAGCCGCGGTTGATCTCGTCGGCCACGGCCAGGTTCGCGAAGATCGGTCCAGGGTGGAACTCGAACTCGGCCGTCCCCTGGTTGAAGATCGACACGCCGGTGATGTCGCTGGGCAGCAGGTCGGGCGTGAACTGGATGCGCGCCCACTTGGCCTCGACGGACGCCGCGATCGCCCGCGCCAGCGTCGTCTTGCCGACGCCCGGAACGTCCTCGACCAGCAGGTGCCCCTCGGCCAGCAGGCAGGTGAGCGCCAGCTCGACCTTCTCCCGCTTGCCGCGCACGACCCGCTCGATGTTGCCCGCCAGCGCCGCGAACATCTGCGCGAACCGCCCGGCCAGCGCGTCCGCGTCCACCGCCGCGTTCTCACTCATGATCCGCTTCCCCGCGCGCTCGACATGGTTCGTTCACCCTCGGACGGCCTCGGCCGCTCACGTCTGGCATTCGAAGAGACCGTCCGACGGGTAGCCGTTCTTGGAAGTGGCCACCAGAGTGTCGTTGAGGTAGCCGTTGCCGTACGACGTCTGGACCTGGTTCCAGACGGAGCTCGACGTGTTGCTCTCGGGGTCGTTGTACGACTGCCCCTGGACCTGGCACACCACGGTCATCGTGATGATCTGCCCCTTGGGGATCGTGCCCGTGGTGGGACCGGAGGTGTTCGGGCCCGACCGGATCAGCGTGTTGGTCTGGCCGTTGTTCTGGTTGCGGATCTGCTTGGTCGGATAAGCGAGGTCCACCGTCTTCGTCAGTTCCGTGGACTCACCAGCGCCGTTGCGGGCCTTGACGCTCACCTGGTGTGTCGTCGCGTTGGCCAGCCCGCGGACCGCCTCCGAGGTGCGCTTGGTCGTGAGCGTCCCGCTGGGCGAGGTCACCACGTAGGTGACGTCGAAGCCGGCGGAGGGGGCCCATCGGAGGTCCGCTCCGTGGTTGACCGGGGTCGCGCTGAGGCCGGTCGGCGGGCCGGGGGCGGTGCAGGCGGTGGCGGCGACCTCGCCGGACTCGCTGTAGGCGGGCTTGCCGTCCTTCCCCCTGTACTCGGCTGCCACCTTGTAGACGTGGGTGGTCGTGTCGCAGGTGAGGCCGCCGACGGAGAACGTCCCGCCCTGGACGGCCCCGGCGAACTGCGCCGGCCTCGCGCCCGCGACCGGCTTGCCGTTCTGGCCGAGCAGGACGAACCGGGTCACCGGGTAGACGCCCTGCGGCTGCGCGGCCGCCGTGAACCGGACCTTGATCGAGCCGTTGTCGCCGGACGCGGCGGGCGTGGGCGGGTCGGGCGCGGTGGGGTCCTTCTTCACCGGAGGCCTGACGGGCCTGCTCGGCGGCGTGACGGTGGTGGTGCCG
Source organism: Actinomadura sp. NPDC000929 (assembly GCF_040492065.1). NCBI lineage: Bacteria > Bacillati > Actinomycetota > Actinomycetes > Streptosporangiales > Thermomonosporaceae > Actinomadura > Actinomadura sp. NPDC000929. The sequence goes on from NZ_JBEUPA010000047.1 coordinate 11,947, forward strand.
CCGTTGCCCGTGCCGCCGCGGTTGCGGTTGCCCTGGCCGCCTCCCGGGTTGGCCTGGACGGGCAGCGGGCGCCGCGCGCTGCCGGGGACCTTGTCGTCGTACTTCTCGATGCGCTTGACGCCGCCGTCCGGGCCGAAGGCGAGGGCGGTGGGGCCGTCGGGGTCGTTGACCCACAGCATGTGGTCGCGGACGAGCATCTCGATCGTTCCGCCGGGCCGCGCGGCCGCGACGGGCCGCTCCCAGGCGTTGCGCTCGGTGTTGAAGACCAGCAGCCGGCCGGACGTCCGGTCGGGCAGGTAGACGCGCTGCCCGAGGACGTTCGGGGGCTCGAAGGCGTGGTGGTCCGGCACGCGCAGGGCCACCGAGTCGACCCGCCCGACGCCCGTGTCCAGCAGGTAGAGGGAGCCGCCCGCGCCGAGCATCGGGACGATCTGCCCGTCGGCGACCGCCGGGACCTTGACCCCGTCCGCGGCCCGCGTGACGGGCGCGGGCAGGTTGACCCGCTGCGTGCCCTCGGGGCGGACGATCAGCGCGGTGGCGGACGTGCTGTCGGTGATCACGGGCCGTCCGGCGGCGATCGTCAGCGCGAGGCGGTCGCCGGCCTTCCCGACGGCGACGGGCTCGCCCTGGCGGCCCGACCTGAACGGGACGACGCGGCCCGTCTGCGGGACGGGCACCCAGAGCGCGCCGTCGGCGTCGATGCCCGCCTGCCCGAGCGGCGCGGTGAGGGTCGCGGGGGTGCCGACCGGCGCCAGGGTCACCGGGTCGATCTGCTGGACGGAGCCCTTGACGAGGTCGACGGTGTAGGCGGCGCCGGCGCCGGAGAGCACCTGCATGCCCGGCCCGCCGGCCTGCCGGCTCTTGGTGATCTTGAGCTGGGAGGGGTCGATCCGGCTGACGACGCCGGTCTCCTCGTCGACCAGCAGCACCGTGGCGCCGTCCTGGACGATCCTGATGCGGTGGCCGCGCATCTGCGGCACCACCGGGGTCTTGCCGTCGACCTTGCCGGCCAGCCCGTTGGCGTGCACGACCAGGCCCTTGCCGCTCGCGCTCAGCCAGGCCCCCACGTCCGAGAGCCGGTACCGCGCGCTGGCGGTGCCCACGCCGTAGACGAGCGCGCCCACGGCGAGCACGCCGACCAGCCCGGCGGCGATCTGGCCCGTCAGCCTGTCACGCCGGAAGAATCGGTAATGACCGCGCGGGCCGGTGGTCCGCGCGGAGGATCGGTCCCCGTTCAATCCCCGCTCACCCTCTCGGCGCGCCGGGAGCGGGAAACCGCTGACCCGGGGCGCGAAGGCACCTTAACGGCAATACGGGGCGCTCCGGAATGGGTTTGCGGAGATCGGCCTGGTAGATCGATGCCGGTCCGGCGGGTGACGGGCGATCCGCCACGACACCAATCGGTTGTGGGCAAGGGATTGCGGCTTGCCCCGGTCCGTCGGTCTGAGATCCGAACGCGAACGTTATCCGGGACGTCCTAGTGTTGGGCATCGCGACGACGACTCCGAGGTGGACGTGGAAAACGTGAGCATCGCCGACCTGTGGCACCGGGTGACGGGAACGCAGCCGGATCCGCCGTGGTGGCTGGTGGCCCTTGTCGGCCTCGTGGCGCTCGCCTCGGTGGTGCACGGCCCGACCTGGCGGATGGCGCGCAACACCGTCACGATCGCGCACGAGGGCGGGCACGCGCTGGTCGCGCTGGTCACCGGCCGCAAGCTGGACGGCATCAAGCTGCACTCCGACACCTCGGGCGTGACCGTGTCGCGCGGCAAGCCGCACGGCCCCGGCATGATCCTCACGGCGATGGCGGGGTACGTCACGCCGCCGCTGCTCGGGCTGCTGTTCGCGCTGCTGCTGGAGGACGGCCGCATCACGCTGATGCTGTGGTTCACCCTGGCCCTGCTCGCCGCGATGCTCATCATGATCCGCAACGCCTACGGGGCGCTCTCGGTGATCGTGACGGGCGCGGTGGTCTTCGCGGTGTCGTGGCTGGGCAGCGCCACGGTGCAGGCCGGGTTCGCCTACCTGGCCGCCTGGTTCCTGCTGCTGGCCGGCACCCGCCCGGTGATCGAGCTGCAGCGCATGCGGGCCCGGCACATGGCGCCGAGCTCCGACGCCGACCAGCTCCACCACCTCACCGGCGTCCCCGGGCTCGCCTGGGTGGGCCTGTTCGCCGCCACCGCCCTGCTGGCCCTGCTGGCGGGCGGCGCGCTCCTCATCCCGGACGTCTCGCTGCCCGACCTGCCCACCCCGCCCGGCTTCGGCGGGGTGGGCTGACGCCGGACCGGGCCGCGATGGCGCCGACTGTCCGAGGGCGCCGATAGTTTCGGCTGTGTGAGGGATCGGTGGTCTCGTGAGCAGGTGCTCGGGCTCGCGCCCGACGCGTCGTCCGCCAGGGCGGCGGGCGGCGTCGCCAAGCCCGCCAGGTGGGCGGGGACGGGGTGCGACGGCGAGGCCGTCTGGGGCGAGTGTCAGGGCAGCGGCAAGTCCTCCTACCGGACGTGCGCCGACCTGACCGGCCCGGCGTTCCGGTGCACGTGCCCGAGCCGCAAGTTCCCGTGCAAGCACGCCCTGGCGCTGCTGTTCCTGTGGGCCGACGGCCTCATAGAAGAAGCCGAAGGCGCTGCGGGGGGTGCGGGGGGTCGTCCCCCCGCAGAGGTAGGAGCCGAAGGCGCTCCGGGGGCCGCGGGGGAAGGCGCCGAGGGCGGGTCGCGTCCCGCGTGGGTCGCCGAGTGGCTGGAGGACCGCCGTGAGCGCGCCGGCCGGGCGGCCGAGCGGCGCCCCGCCCCGGCGGCCAAGGCCCGCGATCCGAAGACGGCGGAGCGGCGGGCCAGGCGGGTCGACGACGGGCTCGCCGAGCTCGACCAGTGGCTCCGCGACCAGGTCGCGCACGGCCTCGCCCAGGCGGAGAAGGCCCCCTACCGCCTGTGGGACGACGCGGCGCGGCGGCTCGTCGACGCCCAGGCGGGGGCGCTGGCGGGGCCGGTCAGGGGCCTGGCCGCGATCCCGCGCCGGCCCGGCTGGCCCGGGCGCCTGCTGGAGGAGTACGCGCTGCTGCGGCTGCTCGTCCGGGCCTACCAGCGGCGGGAGGAGCTGCCCGAGGGGCTGCGCGAGACCGTCCGCTCGCGGGTCGGCTTCACCGTCCCGCAGGAGGAGGTGCTGTCCGGCGGGGAGCGCGTGCGGGACCTGTGGTCGGTCACCGGGTCGCGCGACACCGCGCAAGACCTGCTCACCACGCGCAGGGTGTGGCTCCGCGGCGGCCGGACGGGGCGTCCCGCGCTCGTGCTGTCCTTCGCCGCGCCGGGCACGTCCTTGGACGGTTCCCTCGTGGTGGGTATGCAGATCGATGCGGAGCTGGTCTTCTATCCGGGCGCGCAGCCGCTGCGGGCGCTGGTCGCCGAGCGGTACGGGGCGCCGATGCGGGCCGCGCCCGCGGGGACGTCCGTCCGGGGCTTCCTCGACGAGCACGCGGCCGCCGTCGCGCTCGACCCGTGGCTGGACCGCTGGCCCGCGACGCTGGCGGACGTCCGCCTGGCGCGCACCGGAGAAGGAGACCTTTACGTCGTCGACGGCGCCGGAGACGCGCTGCCGCTGCGGATCGGCGATCCGTGGCGGCTGCTCGCGCTGTCGGGCGGCGGGCCGGTCACCCTGGCCGGGGAGTGGCGCCCGCGCGGCCTGCGCCCGCTGGCCGCGTGGCACGAGGACGAGGGGACGGTGGTCCTGTGACCGCCTGGGACGAGCACGTCACCGCCGCGCTGCTGGGCACCGAGCGCCGCGACCCGCCCGTCCTGGCGGAGGCGCCCCCCGACGGCGGCGCCGACAGGGCGGGGCGCCTGCTCGACCAGGCGGCGCTGCTGGCCGTCCGGCGGCGGGCGGGGCGGGTCCCGGCGGGCGCGGCGCCCGAGCCGGTGGCGCTGGCCCCGGTGGAGGACGTCCCGGCGGTGCCGAGGGCGGCGGCGGCCCGGCTGCGGCGGATCCTCGGCGGCGAGCAGATCCGGGTGCTGCCCGAATGGCTGGACGCGGCGGCCGCCCGGGGCCTGCGGGTGCCCGCCCAGTCCCTTCCCGAGCTGCTGGAGCGGGGGCGCAGCGACCGGATGCTGCGGCCCTCGATCGCGCGGGCGTGCGGGCGGCGCGGCGTGTGGCTGGCCCTGCAGAACACCGACTGGGCCTATCTGGTCGGCTCCGGCGACGACCCCGGCGGCGGCCCCGAAGTGTGGGAGACCGGGACGCGCAACCGGCGGGTGGCCTACCTGACCATGCTTCGCGAGACCGAGCCAGAGCGCGCGCGGGAGCTCCTCCGGGGAACCTGGGCCAAGGAGCCGGCGCCCGACCGCGCGGCGTTCCTCGCCACGTTCGGGCACGGGCTCTCCCTCGACGACGAGGAGTTCCTGGAGGCGGCCCTGGGCGACCGCGGCAAGGACGTCCGGCAGATCGCGTCCGACCTGCTGGCCCGCGTGCCGGGCTCGGCGTACGGGGAGCGCATGGCGGCGCGCGCCCGAGCCTGCCTGACCGCCGAGGAGCGCACGGTCCAGGGCCGGAAGCAGACGTGGATCCGGGTGGAGCCGCCGGACGCCCACGACGAGGACATGGCGCGCGACGGCGTCCCGTTCCACCCGACCGGGTCGTTCGCGCCGCGCGGCGGCGGCGCTCCGGTGGGGACGCGCGCCGCGTGGCTGCGCGAGATCCTGGCCCGCACCCCGCTGTCCACCTGGACGGAGCTGTTCGGGCTGCCGCCCATGGAGATCGTGTGCCTGCCCGTCTCCGACTCCGACGGGCGCGACGTCCACATCGGCTGGGCCCGCGCCGCCCTCGGCCAGCGCGACACCGGCTGGGCGCGGGCGCTGCTCAGGGGCGGCGTCATGGTCGACGAGCCGGAGGCCCTCGCCGACCTGCTGTCGGTCCTGCCCGGCCCGGAGCGCGACCCGGCGGCGGCCGACCTGATCCGCTGGGTGGAGGGGCGGCCCGGCCTGCTGCGGGTCCTGGAACGGGTGCCCGGTCCGTGGGCCGGGCCGCTCGCCGCCGCGGTGGTCGAGACGCTGAGCGCGTCGGCCGAGCGCCCCACCCGCCGTGACGAGCACCTGATCACGCAGCTGTGCCGGCTCGCCGACCAGCGGCTCGACCCGGCCGCCGCGGTCCGCCTGGCGGCCCTCGGACCGGCCGCCCCGCGGGCCGTGACCGACCTGGTCGCGACCCTGCGTTTCCGCGACGAGATGCTGAAGGAGCTTGACCAGTGACCGAAGAGGCAGGCCCGGCGGGCCTCGGGGACGGTTCCCCCGCGCCGACCGCGGGCGCCGTGCTGCGGCCGCACGCCGAGCAGGAGCACGCCGCCGAGCTGGCGCGGCTGGCCGAGCACGACGACCGGCCCCGGCCGCCCGGCTGGCGGCTGTCGCCGTGGGCCGTCACCGCGTACCTGCTCGGCGGCGAGCTGCCGGACGGCACGGCGATCACCCCGAAGTACGTGGGGCCGCGCCGGCTGATGGAGGTCGCGGTGGCGACGCTCGCGACCGACCGGGCGCTGCTGCTCCTCGGCGTCCCCGGCACGGCGAAGACCTGGGTGTCCGAGCACCTCGCCGCCGCGATCAGCGGCGACTCCACGCTGCTCGTGCAGGGCACGGCGGGCACGGCGGAGGAGGCGATCCGCTACGGCTGGAACTACGCGCGGCTGCTCGCCGAGGGCCCCTCGGAGCGCGCGCTCGTGGAGAGCCCGCTGATGCGCGCGATGCGGCACGGCTCCGTCGCCCGCATCGAGGAGCTGACCCGGATGCCCTCCGACGTCCAGGACGCCCTCATCACCGTCCTGTCCGAGAAGACGCTGCCCGTGCCCGAGCTGAACACCGAGGTGCAGGCGCGCAAGGGCTTCACGGTCATCGCGACCGCCAACGACCGCGACCGCGGCGTGAACGAGCTGTCCAGCGCGCTGCGCCGCCGGTTCAACACGGTCGTGCTGCCGCTGCCGGAGTCCGTCGAGGACGAGGTCGCGATCGTCGCGCGCCGCGTCGACCAGATCGGCGCCGGGCTGGAGCTGCCCGAGAGCCCGGCGGGCCTGGAGGAGATCCGGCGCGTCGTCACGGTGTTCCGGGAGCTGCGGTCCGGGGCGACGGCCGACGGGCGCACCAAGCTGAAGTCGCCCAGCGGCACCCTCAGCACCGCCGAGGCCATCTCGGTGGTCACCAGCGGGCTGGCGCTGGCCGCGCACTTCGGCGACGGCGTGCTGCGCGCCGCCGACGTGGCGGGCGGGCTCGTCGGCGCCGTCGTCCAGGACCCGGTGTCCGACCGCGTCGTGTGGCAGGAGTACCTGGAGGCGGTCGTCCGGGACCGCCCCGAGTGGCGGGACTTCTACCGCGCCTGCCGGGAGGTCTCTTGAGCCAGGTCGAAGTCTTCGGCATCCGGCACCACGGGCCGGGGTCGGCCCGCGCGCTGCGGGGTGCGCTGGAGGACTTCAAGCCGGACGCGGTGCTCGTCGAGGGGCCGCCCGAGGCCGACGCGATCGTGGAGCTGGCGGGCGACCCGGGGATGGTGCCGCCGGTCGCCCTGCTCGCCTACTCCCCCGCACCCGCCGACGGCGACCGCCGGGCCGCGTTCTGGCCGTTCGCCGAGTTCAGCCCGGAATGGCAGGCGATCAGGTACGCGCTGTCGGCGGGCGTGCCCGTCCGGTTCTGCGACCTGCCCGCCGCGAACCAGCTCGTCGCCGAGGAGGAGGAGCCGCCCGAGGAGGGCATCCGGCTCGACCCGCTCGGCTGGCTGGCGAAGGCCGCCGGGTACGACGACGCCGAGCGCTGGTGGGACGACGTGGTCGAGCACCGCCACGGCGGCCCGTCCCCGTTCCCCGCCATCGCCGAGGCCATGGCGGAGCTGCGCGGCGAGCTCGAACCGGCCGCCCGGGAGGAGCAGCGCGAGGCCCATATGCGCAGGACGGTGCGCCGCGCCCTCAAGGAGGGCCACGAGCGGATCGCCGTGGTGTGCGGCGCGTGGCACGTCCCGGCCCTGCGCGCCAAGGTCCCGGCGAGCCGCGACGACCGGACGCTGCGCGGCCTGCCGAAGACCAAGGTCGCCATGACGTGGGTGCCGTGGACGCACGGGCGGCTCGCCGGCCGGTCCGGCTACGGCGCCGGCGTGCGCTCCCCCGGCTGGTACCACCACCTGTTCGCGGCCCGCGACCGCCCGATCGAGCGCTGGCTGACCGCCGCCGCCCGCGTCCTGCGCGAGGAGGACCTGCACGTCTCCTCCGCGCACGTGATCGAGGCCGTCCGGCTCGCCGAGGCCCTGGCCGCGCTGCGCGGGCGCCCCCTCGCCGGGCTGGACGAGGTCACCGAGGCGACCCGGGCCGTCCTGTGCGAGGGCGCCGAGCTGCCCGTCCGGCTCATCCAGGACCGGCTGGTCGTCGGCGAGCGGCTCGGCGCCGTCCCGGACCGGACCCCGATGGTGCCGCTGCAGCGCGACCTCCAGGCCGAGCAGCGGCGGCTCAGGCTCAGGCCGAGCGCCCTTGAGAAGGAGCAGGACCTCGACCTGCGCAAGCCCACCGACCTGGAGCGCAGCCGCCTGCTGCACCGGCTCCGCATGCTGGACGTGAACTGGGGCGTCCCGTCGGAGAGCCGCTCCAAGGGCACGTTCCGCGAGACGTGGACGCTGCTCTGGCGGCCCGAGTTCGACGTGGAGCTGATCGAGGCGAGCGCGTGGGGCACCACCGTGCGCGGCGCGAGCACCGCCCGCGCGCGGGAGGCGGCCGAGAGCGCCGCCGCCCTCGCCGACCTCACCGACGTGGCCGAGCGCTGCCTGCTCGCCGACCTCGGCGACGCGCTCCCCGCGGTCATGCGCGCCCTCGCCGACCGCGCCGCGGTCGACACCGACGTCGCGCACCTGATGGCGGCGATGCCCGCGCTGGTGCGCGCGCTGCGCTACGGCGACGTCCGCGGCACCTCCACCGGCCCGCTCCGCACGGTGGTCGACGGCCTCGTCGTCCGGGTCTGCGTCGGGCTCCCGCCCGCGATCACCGGGCTCGACGACGACGCCGCCCGCGAGTTCCTCGGGCACGTCGACGCCGTCCACGGCGCCCTGTCCCTGCTCGCCGACGAGGGCCACGTCGAGCGCTGGCGCCGCGCCCTGGAGGGCCTGCTCGGCCGCCCGGACGCCCTGCACGGCCTCATCGAGGGGCGCCTCACCCGCCTGCTGCTGGACGCCGGGCGGCTGCACGACGTCCCCGACCGGATGGCGCGGGCCGTGTCCACCGGCGCGGCGCCCGACCGCGCCGCCGCCTGGGTCGAGGGCTTCCTCGCCGGCGGCGGCCTCCTGCTCCTGCACGACGAGGCGCTCCTGCGGCTCGTCGACGGGTGGATCGCCGGCCTGCCCGCCGACTCGTTCACCGACGTCCTGCCCCTCCTGCGCCGCACCTTCGGCGCCTACCCCGCCGCCGAGCGCCGCGCCATCGGCGAGCGGCTCCGCCGCCGGGGCCGCGCCCCCGCCGGGCGGGACCGGCCGCCGGAGGACGACGTCGACGAGGCCCGGGCCGCCCCGGCGGCCGCCACGGCCCTGCGGATCCTCGGATGGGAGAGCCCCGCATGACGAACGAGAGCGCGACCGACGAGAGCGCGGACGACCGGCTGCGGCGATGGCGGCTCGTGCTGGGCGGCGACCAGGCCGACGGGACCGGCGTGACGCTGGGCGGCGACGACGTCCGCATGGACGGCGCGCTGGAGCGGCTCTACGGGGCCGGCGGCGGCGAGGGGCGGCCGCGGCCGGGGCGGCGCGGCGCCGGGCTCGGCGATTCGGCGCCCTCCGTGGCCCGGTGGCTCGGCGACATCCGCACCTACTTCCCGTCGAGCGTCGTGCGGGTGATGCAGAAGGACGCGATCGAGCGCCTCGACCTCACCCGGCTGCTGCTGGAGCCGGAGATGCTGGACGCGGTCGAGCCCGACGTCCACCTCGTCGGGACGCTGCTGTCGCTGAACCGGGTGCTGCCCGACAAGGCCAGGGAGTCGGCGCGCGCGGTGGTCCGCACGGTCGTGCGCGACCTGGAGCGGCGGCTCGCGCAGAAGACCCGCTCGGCCGTCGGCGGGGCCCTGGACCGGTCGGCGCGGGTGCTGCGCCCGAGGCGGCTCGCCGACGTCGACTGGGACCGCACGATCCGCGCCAACCTGCGCCACTACCTGCCCGACCAGGGCACCCTCGTGCCGGAACGGCTGATCGGGTACGGCAGGCGGCGGCAGGCCGTCAAGCGGGACGTGGTGCTCGCGATCGACCAGAGCGGCTCGATGGCGGCGTCGGTGGTGTACGCCAGCGTGTTCGGGGCGGTGCTGGCGTCGATGCGGTCGCTGCGCACGTCGCTGGTGGTGTTCGACACCAGCGTCGTGGACCTCACCGACCAGCTCCACGACCCGGTGGAGGTGCTGTTCGGCACGCAGCTCGGCGGCGGCACCGACATCAACCGCGCCGTCGCGTACTGCCAGGGCCTGGTGACGCGACCGGCCGAGACGACCCTCGTGCTGATCAGCGACCTGTACGAGGGCGGCGTCCGCGACGAGATGCTCCAGCGGGTCGCGGCGCTGACGGCGTCGGGCGTGCAGGTCGTCGTCCTGCTCGCCCTGTCGGACGAGGGCGCGCCCGCCTACGACCACGACAACGCGGCGGCCCTGGCCGCGATGGGCGTCCCGGCCTTCGCGTGCACCCCCGACGCCTTCCCCGGGCTGATGGCCGCCGCCATCGAACGCCGCGACCTCAAGGAGTGGTCAGAGCGCGCCGCACCGGACCGGTGAGCGCGTCAGACCGGTGAGCGGGACAGGCCGCGGACCAGGAAGAGCACCACCAGGGCGGTCACCAGGGCGTGGCCGGCCAGCGCGGACGGCTGGATCTCGACGAGCGCGCCCCAGGCCGCCCACATCGCGACGCGGGCGACACGCGCGGCCATCACCGTCCCGGCGGCGGCGCGGCTGCCGCGCCACGCCAGGATCACCCCGACCAGCGTGACGACGGCGACGACCGCGAACGACGAGGCGACCACGGGCAGAAGGCCGCCCCGGTGGCCCTCGCTGAGGGACGGCCGGGCGATCAGGATCGCGAGGGCGGCGACGTCCAGCGCGGCGAGAAGGCCGGCGAGGAGCAGGCCGGTCACGACCGCCGGGCCGCGCCGCAGCGTCCGGACGCCGCGGGGCGACCGGGGCAGCGGGCCCGGTGCGGGCGCCGATCCCTGCGTCGGCGCGGGAGCCGGCGCGGGCGAAGGCGGCGCGGGTGAGGCCGGTCCGGGTGAAGGCGGAGCGGGCGCAGCCGTGGACGGGCCGGGCCAGGTCGGCGTCTGCTCCCAGGAATCCGGGGCGGACGCGTCGGCGGCCGGCTGCGGCGCGAGCTCGGCCGCGGGCTCCGGGACCGGCGACGTCGGGCCGGCGAAGTCCTCCGTGAGGAACTCGGGAGGGATCTCCAGGCGGGCGTGCCGCTCGCTCTCGCCGAGCAGCCACAGCAGGACGTCCTCGGAGGTGGGACGGGCCTGCGGGTCCTTGGCGAGGCAGGCGGCGGCGACCTCGGCGAGCGGGCCGGGCAGGGCGCCGAGGTCGGGCGTCTCGTTCAGGATCCGGTACATCACCGCGGGCAGCGGGCCGCCCGCGAAGGGATCGCGGCCGGTGGCGGCGAACAGCAGGGTGCTCGCCCAGGCGAACAGGTCGGCCGACGGCCCGACCCGCCCGGTGAACTGCTCGGGCGCCATGTAGGCGGGGGTGCCGACCACCTGGCTCGTCATCGTCGCGCTCGCGTCGAACGCGCGGGCGATGCCGAAGTCGATCACGCGCGGCCCGTCCGGGCCCATCAGCACGTTCTGCGGCTTGAGGTCGCGGTGCACGACGTTCGCGCGGTGGATCGCCGACAGCGCCGTCACCGAGCTGATCGCGAGGCGGTCGAGCGCCGCGCCGGTGCGCGGCCCCTGGTCGTGGACGAGGGCGCGCAGCGACGGTCCCGGCACGTACTCGCTGACGATGTAGGGGCGGTCGCCCACCACGTCGGCGGCGAGCATCTGCGCGGTGCAGAACCCGGCGACCCGCTCCAGGACGGCCATCTCGCGCACGAACCGCTCCCGCGCGCTGGCGTCGCCGGCGAGCTGGGCGTGCAGCAGCTTGACGGCGACCCGGGACGGCCCGGGGCCCGGCTCGGCGGGCCGGCCGAGGTAGACCGCGCCCTGGCCGCCGGCGCCGATCCGGCCGAGCAGCTCCCACCGTCCGAGCCGGGTGGGATCGGCCGCTGTGAGGGGAACAGGACCCGCCATTCGCACCCTCTCGAAAAAATTGAGCATTCCCGCGGGCACAAAACCGCTCCGCCCGGCATCGAAGAGTATAGGTTCGGCGAGCCCGAAGCGGGAGAAGAGATGCTGCAGATTCGTTCGACGATTGCGCGGTCCAGGCCCGGCGCCGTGCCGCTGGCGGGGTGCGTCGCGGCCCTCGTGGCGGCCGGCGCGCTGACCGGCTGCGGGGACGCCGGCGCGACCATCACGCGGCTGACGGTGGGATCGCCGGGGCCCGACCCGTACACGCTGGTGTCCGGCACCGACAGGGTGGACGTGAAGGCGCGGCCGCAGGCGGGCGGCACGAAGGAGGGGGACGCACCGGGACTCTACGGCGGAACGCGCCGCGCTTCCACCTGCGACAGGGAGCGGCTCGTCGCCTTCCTGCGGACTCATCCCGACAAGGCGCGGGCGTGGGCGCGCGTGCAGGGCATCCCGGTGGGCGACATCCCGCAGTACGTGTCGCGGCAGACGCCGGTGCTGCTGCGCACCGACACGCTCGTCACCAACCACGGGTACCGGGACGGGGAGGCGGTGAGCGACCCCGCCGTCCTTCAGGCCGGAATGGGCGTTCTGGTCAATGGTTACGGAGTGCCCACGGTGAAGTGCAATTGCGGCAATCCCCTCAGTCCGCCCGGCAAAAAGATCTCCACCCGGAACGCGTCGTACAGTGGCCGGTCCTGGCCGGGATTCGAGAAGGGGAATGTCACCCGGGTACAGCCGCGGGATTCCCGTAAGGGACCGATCGCCACTTTCGTCCTTGTCGACCCGGAGGCCACGATGGGATTCGCCCGGCCCCGCGCCACCGGAGGGGCGTCGGACGGGCCGCCGACCGCGCTGCCGCCGGCGGAGACCGAGGTCGTGGCGAGCGACTCGCCCGCGCCGTCCGGCTCGGGCCTGGAGACGCCCGGCGCCGAGTCCCCCGGCACGGAGTCGCCCGGCACCGAGGCGCCCGCGCCGGAGTCGCCCGGCGCGCGGTCACCGGGGACCGAGTCGCCCGGACCGCAGACCCCGGGCCCCGCGCTCTCGTCCCCGTCGCCGGGCGTGGTCACGCAGGACCCGGGTACGGGCGCCGGTGGGAAGGAGGCGCCGGGCGACGAGGCGCACGGGCCCGTCTCCCTGCCGCCGTCGAGGGAGCCCGCGCCCGCGACCTCCTGAGATCGTGCGCTATCTTTGCTCATATGAGCAGTGCTTCAGATGTCATCGCCCCGGACGCCTGCGCCGTCCGGGTGGTCGACGCCGCGAAGGTCGCCGCCGTCTCGGCCTCCCTGCCGGACACGGAGACGATCACCGAGCTGGCGCAGGTGTTCGGGCTGCTGTCCGACCCCGGCCGGCTGCGGGTGATCACCGCACTGCTCGAAGGGGGAGAGATGTGCGTGTGCGACATCGCCGCGTCCTGCGGGCACTCGGAGTCGGCGGTCTCGCACGCGCTGCGCCTGCTGCGCGCCAACCGCGTCGTGCGCGTCCGCCGCGCCGGCCGGATGGCCTACTACCGGCTGGACGACTCGCACGTCCGGCTGCTGCTCGATCTCGCCCTCACCCACGTCGGCCACGGGGAGGAAGGCCCATGATCGGGGACCGCGGGGACACGCCCGGGAAGCGGGGGCACGAGCACGGGGGCGCCCGGCACGGGGGGCACGGCCACGGGCACGGGCACGCCGTCTCCGCCGGCGCCGACCGGCGGCTGCTGACCGGCGCGCTGGCGCTGATCATCGCCTACATGTCGGGCGAGGTGGTCGTCGGCCTGCTCGCCGGGTCGCTGGCACTGATCACCGACGCCGCGCACATGATGACCGACGCGTTCGCGATCGCGCTGGCGCTGGTCGCGATGCGCATCGCCGCGCGCCCGCCGAAGGGCGGGTACACCTTCGGCCTGCGCCGCGCCGAGATCCTCTCCGCGCAGCTGAACGGGCTGACGCTGATCCTGCTCACCGTCTACTTCGTGTACGAGGGGGTCCGGCGGCTGGTCGAGCCGCCCGCGGTGGAGGGCCAGTTCGTCTTCTGGACGGCCCTCGCGGGCATCGCCGTCAACGTCGCGGCGACGATGCTGATCAGCCGGGCGGACCGGCGCAGCCTGAACGTCGAGGGCGCGTTCCAGCACATCCTGAACGACCTGTTCGCGTTCGTCGCGACCGCGGTCGCGGGCCTGGTCGTGTGGACGACGGGCTTCGCCCGCGCGGACGCGATCGCCTCGCTGGTGGTGGCCGCGCTGATGCTCAAGGCCGGGTACCGGCTGCTGCGGGACGCGGGCCGGGTGCTCATGGAGGCCGCGCCCGCCGGGATCGACCCGTCCGAGCTCGGCGCGCGGCTCGCCGGCCGCCCGTGCGTCGAGGAGGTCCACGACCTGCACGTGTGGGAGGTCAGCTCGGGCTACCCGGCGCTGTCGGCGCACGTGCTCGTGGACTCCCAGGGCGACTGCCACGCCGTCCGCCGCGACCTGCAGGAGCTGCTGCGCGACGCCTACGCGATCACGCACACGACGCTGGAGGTCGACCACGTGGCCGAGCCGTCCGGCGGCGGCCACGTCCACTGCGACGACGCGCACGGCCCCCGCCATGTGGCGGAGGCCGCCGAGCCCCACGAGCACGCGGGCGGCGCGCCGTGCGACCACTAGGGCCGCGCGGGCGCGCCGCCCCGTGATCAGCGGGCGGTGCAGGCGGCGCCGTTCACCGTGAAGGCGCTCGGGGGCGGGTTCGCCCCGCCGCTCGATCCGTTGAAGCCGATCGTCACCGAGCCTCCCGGCCGGATCGTCCGGTTCCAGTCGAGGTTGCGGGCGGTCACGTCCGGGCCGCTCTGCGACCAGGCGGCGTTCCAGCCCTGGGTGACGCGCTGCCCCGCGCCGAACGCGAACTTCAGCGCCCAGCCCTCGATGGGCGAGGTCCCGGTGTTGGCGACGGTGACCTGCGCGGTGAAGCCCGTCCCCCACTGGCTCTGCACCGAGTACCCGGCCGCGCACGCCGGGGCGGCCGGGCCGCCGCCCGCCGGGATCTCGACCAGCGTGATCGAGGACGCGGGGAACGCCGAGGTGAACCCGTCCGCTCCCACCGCCACGTCCGGGGCGCGGACGATCGCGGCCGGGTCGGCGCCGCCGTACCGGTAGACGCGCCCCGCCGCCGAGCCCGACCGCCCGGCGATCGAGACGGTGCTGGTGAGGTCGTCGGTGAGCGACTTGTTCACGATCATGAGGGTGAGCGCCCCGTCGGACGCGCGCTCCGCCGCGTACACCGCGAGCCTGCCCTGGTCGGCGCTCGACGCGCGGACGGACGTCTCGCCGAACGAGGCGCCCGCGCCGTCGTAGTTCCGGTACATGCGGAACGCGTAGGCGCCCGGGTCGGACGCGCCCGGCGGCGCCCACAGCGTCGCCAGGTCGAGCCCCTCGCGGCCGAAGATCCCGAGGACGTCCGCCTGGGCCAGCGCGCCGTTCAGATGGCCGAGCGCGCCCCAGTTGTACTCGGTGATCGCCAGCTTGGTGCCCGGATAGTTCTGGTTCACGAGCTCGCGCATCCGCGGGATGTAGTTGATCGGCTGGCCGATCCAGCTCTCGTCGGTGTAGGCCGGGTCCCACAGCTGCCGGGTGGAGCGCAGCCGGAGCTCCTGGGTCGCCGCGTCGCCGGGGTCGGCGGAGGACACCCCGGCCTGCTGCGGGTAGATGTGCTCGTCGAAGTAGTCGAGGATGCGGGTGCCGTGCTCCTGCTCGTAGGCCTTCATCTGCCGCAGGTACCAGTCGGCGAACGGGACGCCGCCGTGCGCCGCCCGGTCCGGCGGGTTCGACCAGCAGTCCCCGCCCTCGCGGTCGCAGGTCTGCTTGTCCAGGCCCGACATCGTCAGCGACTGGAAGCCCCAGCCGACCGGGCCGAGCGTCCTGGCCCCCGGGTCGGCGGCCTTCACCGCGGAGGCGATCGCGTACGTCTGGCGGCGCATCTCGTCGTAGCCGGCGCCGTCCGGGTGCACGTCGCGGTGGGTGGCGTGCCAGAGGTCGGGCTCGTTGTCGAGATCGTAGAAGCGCACCCCGCCGTCGTCCGCCCGGCCGTACTTGCCGGTCAGGTGGGACAGCCAGTCGGTGACGTACCGGGGGCCGGCCGGGACGCTGGTGTCGGCCGGGTCGTTGCCCGTGACGTTCGAGCCGTCCGGCTTGACCCCGTTGCCGCAGTCGGGCCGCCACTGGGCGTCGGCGCCTTGCTGCGGGCCGTACTTGGCGATGCCGAACCCGCAGGTGTAGTCGCGGCCCTTCGGCGTCCAGCCGATCAGCGGGACGGTCAGGAGCGTGCCGGTGCCGGTCCGGCGGTCCTGCTCGGTGAACTGGTCGGTCTCGGATCCGTCGGGGAGCTTCGCGGGGTCCGGCGCGGGGCCGGGCACGTTCTCGAAGTACCAGTCCGAGCCCCGGTTGGTCTCATCGAAGAGATAGTTGTAGCGCGTCGTCGCGTTGCCGCCCCACCGCCGGACGGGGAGGCGCAGCTCCTTGGCGAGTTCCTCGGACGCGAAGTTCATCCCGTACACGTAGGGGCTGATCGCGTGCCGGGACGCGGACGGGTCGACGGTCAGCGCGGGCCCGTCCGCGGCCTGTGCCGGGGGCGCGGCCCACGGCAGGAGCGCGGCGGCTGCGGCGACGGCGAGCCAGGCCTTCCTGGTCATGTCACACCTCGCATGCCTTGTCGTTCACCTCGAACGCGGCGGGCGCGCCGCTCGCCGCGCCGGTCGCCTGGAACCCGACCGTGAGCGAGGCGCCGGGCGCGACCGAGGCGTTCCAGTCGAGGTTCTTGGCCGTGACGGCGGCGCCGCTCTGCGACCAGGCCGCGCTCCACCCCTGGCCGACCTTCTGGTCGCCGGGGAAGGCGAACTCCAGCGTCCAGCCGTTCAGCGCCGAGGACCCGGTGTTGGTGATGGTGACCTGGGCGGTGAAACCGCCTGACCAGCTGTTCTGCACGGTGTAGGCGACCTTGCACGACGTTCCCGGCGTGCCCGGGTCGCCGGGGTCGCCGCCCGGGTCGCCCGCGCCGAGCAGGTAGGGGTCGAGGTAGGCCTGCTTCGTCGTGTTGACGGTCGTCCAGTCGTCGTTGAGGATGCCGCCGGTGTCGCCCGAGTTGGGGTTCCACGACCAGAAGGTGAAGGAGACGCCGCCCGTGCCCTTGCCGAGGTAGGCCATCAGGGTGCGCAGCCACGTCTGGTCGCGCGGGTCCCTCAGCGTCGTCCCGAACTCGCCGAGCAGGACCGGCGCGACGTTGTTCTTGTAGAGGTAGCCCCAGTTCTTGTCCCAGATCCCGGCCAGGTTGGACGGGAAGGACGGGTCGTCGAACCACGGCTGCGGGTACACCGACGTGGCGTAGTCGTGGGCGGAGTACACGAGCCGGTTCGCGACGTTCAGCCGCACGGGGTACTGCGCGGCGCCCTGGAGGTTGCCGCCCCACCAGTAGTTGTCGCTCCCCTGGTCGTTGACGCCCTCGACGATGATCAGCCAGTTCGGGTTGGCCGCGAGGATCGCGTTGCCGGCCCGCTCGGCGGCCAGCCGCCAGTCCCTCGACTGGTCGCCGCAGCCCCAGCACGCCGGGGAGTGCGGCTCGTTGTGCAGGTCGGCCCCGATGACCGTGGTGTCGCCCGCGTAGTGCCGGGCGAGCATCGTCCAGTCGGAGATCCAGCGCGACTCGGGGTAGGCGGCGGTGTACCAGAGCGCGGACTGGCCGCCGGAGTCCGGGCGGTGCCGGTCGAGGACGACCTTGAGCCCGATCCGCCCCGCGTAAGCGATGATCTTGTCCAGGATCTGCAGCCCGTTCAGCCCCTGCAGGTCGGGGTTCTTGGAGTAGTCGATGCTGTTCGGCGTGCTGCCGGAGTCGAACAGCTGGCTGCTGTAGGGCAGCCGCAGCGTGTTGTACCTCAGGCTCTTGATCTGGTCGAGCATGTCCTTGTAGCCGCGCGACCAGAGGCCGTGCGGCGCGTAGTTGGACGTCTCGGCGCCGAACCAGTTGACGCCCGTCATCCGCACCGGCTGCCCGGCGGCGTCGAGCAGTTGCCGGCCGCTGGTGTGCCAGTAGCCGGCGCCCGCCGCGCGGGCGGGGCGCGGCGCGGCCTGGACTAACGCCAGCGCCAGCAGCACGGCCACGATGATCGGGACGAGGCGGGTCCGCCGGAGTCTCACGGTCACGGTCGTTCTCATACGGGGTCCTCGATCGACGGGGTGGGAGCGCTCCCACAGTCGGCCGCGGCACCCGGCCTGTCAAGGACGGCTCCAGCCGTCCCGCGCTGACCAGGCACCCCGCGTGAAAACCCGTGAAAAAAGACCGGCCCCGCCCGGGGGGCGGGACCGGTCTGCTTAATCAATCAACAAGGGCCGTTCGTCAGTTCCGCTAGCCCCGCTCGACGCCGAGGTTCTTCGCCACCTCGTCGATGACCTCGTTGAGGTCCTCCTCGGAACCGCTGACCACGGGCTGCTTGTCGGCCCAGTCGTCGCGCTTCTCCGGCAGTTTGCCGCCAGCCATATCGATCACTCCATCTCGTTTTATCCCTCACAAAAGGTCGAAGCATTGACTCCGACCACACCGGAGACAGTCCGCGATGCCCGGGACGCCGCAACAGCGGTGTGCCGGCTAGGAGAGGGCGAACAGGTCGGCGGGGCCGTGCCAGCAGACCGTGCGCAGCCAGTCGTCGCCGAGGCCGAGCGCGGCCAGCGACTCCAGCTGGTGCGCGTACTCGTAGGGGATGTTCGGGAAGTCGGTGCCGAGCAGGATGCGCCCCTCCAGGCCGAGGTCGCGCAGCCGGGGCAGCAGCGCGTCCGGGAAGGGCGCCAGGGCGGCGAAGCGGGTGAAGATCATCGTCGTGTCGAGGCGGACGCGCTCGTGGGCGTCGGCCAGGGCGAAGAAGCCCTCGAACTCAGGCGCGCCGAGATGGGCGACGATCGCCGTCAGGCCCGGGTGGCGGGCGAGCACCTCGCCGAACGGGCCGGGCCCGGTGAAGCCGTTGGCCACCGGCCCGGAGCCGGCGTGGACGAGGGCGGGCACGCCGGCGTCGGCGAGCATCCCCCAGACCGCGTCCAGCTCCTTGAGGCGCGGATCGAAGCCGCCGACCTGGAGGTGGACCTTGAAGACGCGGGCGCCCGCGTCCAGCGCGCGGCGCACGTACTCCTCGACGCCGGGCTCGGGATAGAAAGTGGCGGACTGGAGGCACTCGGGGACCCGGGCGGCGAACCGGGCGGCCCACTCGTTCAGGGACTCGGCCATTCCGGGCCGGTGCGGGTAGGCGAGCGAGGTGAACGCGCGGACGCCGAGCCCGCGCAGGAAGTCCAGCCGCTCCTGCTCGGAGTCGCGGTAGCGGATGGGCCACTCGGTGCCGATCAGCGGCCCGGCCTCGTCGAAGTAGTCCCACACCGCGCTCATCAGGCGCTGCGGCATGAAGTGGACGTGGACGTCGATGATGCCGGGCAGCCCGAGCGACCGCCAGAACGCGGGGACAGCTGAATCAGAACGAGGTTCGGCCACGCCCCGACCCTAGCCGCTCAGGTGATCTCGGCGAGCAGGGCGGGCAGCGCGGCCCGCAGCTCGCGGCGCCAGTACGGCCAGGTGTGGGTGCCGCGGTAGAAGTGCGTGGAGACGGGGACGCCGAGCTTCTTCAGCTTGCCCGCGAACTCGCGGGAGACGGTGTGGGCGAGGGCCTCCAGCGCGTCGTGCGGGACGGGGTCCCGCCCGCCCCGGCCGGGGTGGTCGAAGGGGCCGGGGGCGCCGTCCCCCGCACTGACGTGCACCCGGACGCCCGCGAGGCGCCCGGCGAGGTCGTAGGGGTTGTGCTGGCGCCACACGACGCGCTGCTCGTCGGGGTCGCCCCACACGTCCGTCCAGTCGAGGGACGGCGCGCCGATCGCGACGCTCAGCTCGACGAGGTCGGCGACGTCGAGACCGGCCGGGTCGCGGTGCAGCGTGTGGACCGGCCCGCTGAACGACGCCGCCGCCCGGAAGAGGCCCCGGTGCCTGGCCGCGTACGCCAGCGCGCCGAGCCCGCCCATCGCGTTGCCGGCGACGGCGCGGTCCGGGCCCGCGCGGTATCCGCGCTCCAGGATCTGCCGCAGCTCGGCGAGGTGGAAGGTCTCCCACTTCGGGGCGCCGCCGCCGCCGCGGTTCCACCAGTCGGTGTAGCTGCCGCACGGGCCGCCGTCCGGCATGACGACGATCACATCGGCGTCCTCGGTCAGCTCCTCGATGTCGCTGTGCTCGCTCCACGCGGTGTGGCCGTCCCGGCCCGCGGAGGCCCCGTGCAGGAGCCAGAGCGCCGGCCAGGTGCGGGAGGCGTCGCGCGACCAGCCGGGCGGCAGCAGGAGGCGGACGTGGACGACGTCCGCCAGGACGGGGGAGCGCACGGCCAGGTCGAGGACGCGGCGGCGCGGGCGGCGCTCGCCGACCACGGCCGCGCCGTCGTCGGCCGGGGCGCCGGGCGGGGCCGTGCCGCCCGCCGCGATGGACGCGGTCAGCCCGGCGACCGCAACGATGAGTCCCGCTCCCGCCAAGCCGCGCAACCGCATGATCTCCCCCGGTCGTCCAGAGGCGCCTGCTGGTAAAGGTTCCCTCTGACGGGAATGTTTCAACGCTGTGTAATCGGTTTATAAAATGTCGGGCCGGGAGTTCCGGTCCACGTACCCTCCAGGGTGGCGCGGACGAAGGGGGCGACCGGAAGAGATGCGGAGCGTCCAGATGCGGAGCAAGGCGGAGCTGGAATCGGCGATCGCGGGCGGCGGGCGCGCGGCGCTGGTGATCAACTCCCGCTCCCGGCGGGGGCGGCGGCTCTACGGCACGGCGCGCCGCCTGCTGCGCGAGGCGGGCCTGGAGTTCCCGCACGTCTTCCCGGTGACCGACCCGGCCCGCCTGCGGGAGCTGTTCACCGACGTCCTCGCCCTGGAGCCCGACCTGGTGGTCGTCGGCGGCGGGGACGGCACGGTCGCCGAGGCGGTCGGGCACCTGGCGCACCGCGACATCGCGCTCGGGGTGCTGCCGCTCGGCACCACCAACAACTTCGCCCGCAGCCTGGAGCTGCCGCTCGACCTGCCGGGCGCGGTCGCGACCCTCGCCCTCGGCCGGCCGGGCGGCGGGAAGGTCGCCGACGTCGACGTGGGCTGGTTCGAGTCGACGGGCGACCCGCAGGGCGAGGGGCCGGGCGCCGACCGCGAGCACATCTTCGCCAACATGGTCAGCCTCGGCCTGTCGGTCGAGGTCGCCGAGCACGTCCCGCACACGCTCAAGCGGTTCATCGGGCGCCCCGCCTACGCGCTGACGGCGGCGGGGCTGCTGCCCCGGCACAAGGCGTTCACCGCCCGCATCACGATCGACGGCGAGACGCACGAGGTCGCGACGCACCAGCTGAACGTCGCCAACGGCGCGCACCACAGCGGGCAGCGCATCGCCCGCGACGCCAGCCCGGACGACCGGCTGCTGGCCGTGTACCGGCTCGGCGACGAGCGGCGGCTGCGGCTGGCGTCGGCCACGGCCCGGCACGTCCTCACCGGCCCGTGGCGGTCGCTGGAGGACGACGCCTTCCTCACCACGGCGAACGTGGAGATCGAGACCGACCCGCCGATGCAGGTGGACGTGGACGGCGAGGTCCGCGGCCGCACCCCGGTGTCGATCAAGCTGCGCGGCAACGCGCTGCGGGTGATCGTCCCCAGGACGTTCGTCGACACCTGACCGGCCGCGGGCGCCGCGGGCGCCCGGGCCGTCAGCCGGTCGCGCCGCGCTCGTCGGCCATGACGTAGGCGCCCGCCTCCAGGCGCTCGATCACGCCGAGCGTCCAGGCCCTGGCGGAGTCGGCGGAGTGGACCCACCAGCCGAGCAGCTCGCGCAGGTGGTCGGAGGGGTCCAGCTCGTCCAGGGGCGGGGCGACGGAGGCGCGCCAGGCGGCGAGGCCGTCGAGGCGCTCGCGCAGCAGGGCGAGCGCCTCGGCGCGCGGCAGCTCGGTGAGGAACCCGAGGCCCGCCGTCAGCATCTCCGGATGCCGGACGTCCACCGCGGAGAGGGCGGAGCGCAGCAGCCGGTGGAACTCCGCCCGGCCGGCCTCGGTGATCTCGTAGTCGGTGTGCGGCGGGCCCGCCTCGCTCTCCTCCACCTCGTGGGCGTGCAGCAGGCCCTCCTTGGCCAGCTGCCTGAGCGCGTGGTAGATCGAGCCCGGGTTGACGTGGGCCCACTCGTCCGAGCCCCAGGAGAGCAGCTCACGGCGGACCTCGTAGCCGTGCGCCCGCCCGAACCTGCGCACCCCGCCGAGCACCAGCAGCCGCGTCGTCGACATCCTCTCCCCCTGATCGCAAACCCGTTCAGGGTAGAGGCTCCGGCGGCCGCGCGCGCGGTCCTCACCGCTTCAGGGCGGCGAGATCCTCCGGGGCGAGCACCAGATCCGCGGCGGCGAGGTTCTCCTCCAGGTGGTCCGGGGAGCCGGTGCCGGGGATCGCGAGCATCACCGGCGACAGCGCCAGCAGCCCGGCGAGCAGCACCTGCGGGACGGTGGCGCCGTGGCGGGCGGCGACCGCGTTGACGCGCGCGTCGTCGGGGATGCCGAACCCGCCGAGGGGGAAGTAGGGGGCGTAGGCGATGTGGTCGCGCTCACATGCGGCGAGGAGCTCGGCGTCCCGCGGCCGCGTCACGTCGAACCGGTTCTGGACGGCCGCGACCGGCGCGATCCCGCGCGCCTCCTCCAGCTGGGCGAGGCTCACGTGGCTCAACCCGAGATGCCTGATCAGCCCCTCCTCGCGGAGTCCGGCGAGGACGGCGAAGCGCTCCCCGATCGGCTCGGTCCCCGGCTCCTCCAGCCCGCCGGGCCGCAGGTAGACCAGGTCGAGCCGGTCGAGCCCGAGTTCGGTGAGGTTGCGCTCCACCTCGGCGCGCAGCTCCGGTGCCGGGAGCTGCCCGGACGGGAAGGGGTCGCCCGGGCCCCGGTACGGGCCCACCTTCGTGGCGACGACCAGGCCGGGCGGGTAGGGGGCCAGCGCGGCGCGGATCATCTCGTTGGCCGCGGGGCCGCCCTCGTAGTAGTAGAACGCGGCCGTGTCGATGTGGTCCACGCCCAGCTCGACGGCCCGCTGGAGGATCTTGATTCCGGTGTCCCGGTCGCCCGCGGGCCCGCCGCGGGTGCTCGCGGGCAGCCGCATCGCGCCGAAGCCCATCCGGGAGATCCGCAGGTCGCCGCCGAGATCGAAGTGTCGTGTCATGCGGTCCACTGTGCTGCGCCCGCCGGGGCGCGGCGACCGGCTGGCAGCTTGCTGCCACGGCGGCGGCCCGCGGGCCGCGTGGCAGACTGGGGCCGTGAGCGCCGATCTGGACCGGAACGTCGTGCTGCGCGGCGAGGAGGAGCTGGTCGAGCGCGCCGGACGGCTGTTCTTCGCGTGCGAGGAGTTCTCGTGCGCCGCGACGGACCAGAACACGTGGGCGCTGCCCGGCCTGCGGGAGTGGATCGTCGCCGAGCGGCGCCGGATCCGGCCCGCCCCGGCCGTCCGCAAGCTGTACAACCCGGCGGCCCTGGCCGACGAGGAGTCCGAGCGGCGGCTCCTCGCGATCGCCGCCGCGGGCGGGCGGGTGCGGATCTGCCCGGCCCCGCTCCCCCACGAGACGATCATCGTGGACCGGAGGGTCGCCATCCTCGCCGGCCCGGTCGAGGGCGGCGTCCGCGAGTACACCGTCGTCCGGTCGCCGGGCGTGGTGAAGGGCGTGGTCTCGCTCTTCGAGGCGACGTGGGAGACGGCGGCCGACCTGGCCGACCACCGGCGCGGCCGGCCGCCCGCGCTGAGCGAGGAGAGCCTGCGCATCCTGAGGCTGCTCGGCGGCGGGCTGAAGGACGAGGCCGCCGCGCGCCGGCTCGGCATGTCGCTGCGCACCTACCGGCGCCGCGTCGCGGAGATCCTGACCCTGCTGGACGCCGACTCCCGCTTCCAGGCGGGCCTGCGCGCCCACGAGTTCGGCCTGGTCGGCTGAGAGCCCCCTCAGCCGCCGACGAGCGGGACGAGCCTGATGAAGACCAGGTCGGGGTCGCCGGTGAGGTCGATCTCCTCGTCGAGGTCCTCGACCTGCCGGTCGGCGGCGAGGACGAAGAACCCGTTGCCCAGGAAGGCGCGCTCGGCGATGTCGGCCTGCCGCTCCCAGTCCAGGCGGCGGGGCTCGCGCAGGCGGTAGCCGTTCAGCTCGGCCTCGGCGCCGTCCGGGCGGACCAGGCCGTGGAACCGGTCGGAGGGGCGGGCGTTGTGCCGGGCGACCTCCTCGCGGACCCGGAGCCTGATCAGCTCCCGGAGGGTCATCCGGTCGGGCAGCCCGCCCACCTGGAACGCGGCGACGGGCGCGCCGGCGGCCGTCTCGTCGCGGAAGTTCACGGCGGTCATCAGGCGCCTCGCTTGATCTGCGTCAGGATGGACTCGTCGTCGATCGCGGCGTCGGCGGCGAGCAGGAACGCCTTGCTGAGGATGAGGGAGAGCCGCTCGTCCTCGAACGGCAGGAAGACCTTGGCGCCCGCTGCACGGCGCTCCGGGACGACGCACAGGAACGCGTCGTCCGGCTCCATCACGATGTTGGCCGAGCCGAGGTGGATCCTGTAGGTGCGCAGGTCGCCGCGCACGACCAGGTGGCGGCCCTCGATCGAGCAGCGGTCGGCGATCTTCGTGCGCGGAAGGACGCGTTCCAGGGCGTCCCGGCGCGTCCGGGCCGACTCGCCGAGGTCGGCGTACCACGCGCGCACCCAGTACTCGTGGGCCTCGCCGTCCTCCCACATGGGGTCGGCGGCGATGGAGGTGACGCCGACGAACAGGTCCACGTCGCGCATCGCCTCGCTGAACACCAGCGGCGGGACGTCGGCGAGGGCCGCCTCACGCCAGCCGCCGTCGCCTCGGCGGTCGAACACCACCCAGTTCGTGCCGGCGATCTCGTGCTCGCCCTGCCAGTCGGCCAGGACGTGGGAGAACCTGACCCGCCACTCCCCCGCCGCGAGCGTCCGGGCCGCCTCGTCGGAGCCTCCGCCGTCCCAGGGGCCGAGCAGGGCGCTCGTCCAGCCGCGGGCCCGGAAGAGCGCGAACATCCGCCGGTAGTGGACGAGGTGCGCGGCGAACCGGTTGGAGTACGTCGCCGTTTCCACCTCCGCGGGGGTGAGCAGGTAGATCTCGCGGAACGCCTGCTTGAAGGGCTGCCGGATCCGCCGCTCGTCGAGCAGGTCGCGCCAGGCGCGCACCTCGTCCGGCCCCGACCTGATGGGGTGCCACAGCCGGACGGAGGCGTCGTCGGCGGCGTCCGGAAGTTCGCCGGTCTCGGGCAGGACGGTGCGCCACTCGCCGGGCGCGGTCTCGATCTCCCAGATGAGGGTGCGCACCGCCGGCCCCGCGATCGGATGGCGCAGCAGGGTGTCCCGCCACCGGCCGAACGGGTGGACGGCGTCGACGGAGAAGCCGCCCTCCAGCGCCCGCGCGAGCGTGACGAGCTGGGCGTTGACGCGTGCGACGAGGTCGCGGAGCTCCTTGACCTCGTCCTTGTGGTCGCGGCGGACGGGCGCGGGGACGCCCTTGAGCGCGGCGCCGCCCTTCTCGAAGGTCAGCGCGGCCTTGCCCGTGGTGATCGTGACGAGGGCGGTGTAGTCGCCCAATTCCCTGCGCAGGACCCCGCCGGGGCCGAAGCCGAGATCGGGGAGGCGCAGCGCGACCTCGGTCCGCTCGGCCAGGGCGGCCTCGACCTTCTTGAGCATCTTGTCGAGCTGCTTGGGCACCCCGGCGTGCCGGACGATCCCGCGGACGGTCCGGATCGCGGTGACCAGCTCGGGCGTGGGGAACTCCTGCGCGGCCCGGACGATCTCGTACAGCAGCGCCTGCGACGGCAGCGTCCTCGCCTGCGTCGGGGCCACCGAGACGCCGGGCAGGAGCCGGTCGAACAGGGCGGGCAGCCACGGCTCGTCGCGCAGCAGCGCGATGCGCGCGGCGAGCCCGACGGCGGCGACCTCGTCCCCGGTGAACGCCCTGTCCGCGCGGAACGGGACCTCCCCCTCCTGGACGGCGCGGGCGCGCTCGGCGGCGGTCTCCAGGGCGCGGCGGGCGAACTCGGCGCAGGCCGGGACGGCGGCGACGCGCTCCCACACCTCGGGCGGGACGGGCGGGGAGTTGAACGACCGGTTCTCGGCCACCTGGGCGAGCAGCACCCGTTCCACCGGAGCGAGGCGCACGACGGTGTCCAGTTCGTCGTGCGCGATCGGTCCCTTCCACTTCTGGCGCAGGCGCCCGGCGACCGCCTGCAGGACGCCGTCGCCCGCGAGCCCGCCGACCGCGAGCAGCGCGAACGGCTGGTCGAGGCGCTCGCGGGCGAGGAGATACTCGACCAGCTTCCGGGCGGGGCCGGCGAGGTCGGGCCACGGCCCCGTGCAGCGGACCAGCGTGCCCGCGCCGAGCACGAGGTCGGCCCACTTGCGGTGGGCCAGCCCGCCGACGAGCGTCTGGAACATGCGCTCGCACGCCTCCGGCGTGTAGCGCGGCTGCCGCTGCTTGGCCTCGTCCTCGATCCTGAGCCGGACGGACATCGACACGAACGGCGCCTCCCGGCCGACCGCGTAGGCGGCGGGCACGAGGTCTCCGAGATCGCGGTCGGACAGCGCCGACAGGTCGGGATACCAGGTGCGGAACTCCTCGTCCTCCGCCGCCGGGTCGGTCATGGCGCGCAGCAGCCGCGCGGTCAGTTCCATCGGGCGTCCCTCCTGATCTGCCGCAGGACGGCCTCGTCGGTGATCCGGTGGTCGGCGGCCAGCAGGAACGCCGTGCCGAGGACGCGTGCCAGCACCTCGTCCTCGAACGGCAGGAACAGGCCCTTCTGCCCCGTCCGGCGGGACGGCCCGATCCGCAGCCGGTCGCCGCCCGGTTCCATCAGCACGCCGCCGGAGCCGAGGTCGACGCGGTAGGTGCGCAGCCCGCCGCGGACGACGAGGAACCGCCCGTCGACCGCGCAGCGGCCCGCGATCCTCGTGCCGGGCAGGATCCGGCGCAGCACGTCCGCCCGGATCTCGGCGGTCGCCGACGGCGCGCCGAACGGGTCCTCCTCCGCGGCCGGGGCGAGGCGCAGGAACAGGTCGGCCTCCCGCATCCCCTCGCTGAACACCGGCGGCGGCACGGCCCGCGGCGGCTCCTCCCGCCAGGACCCGGCGGCCCGCCGCTCGAACGTCACCCGCGCCCGGCCCTCGCGGCAGCCGACCCGCCACGCGCCCCCGGCGAGCACGCGCCGTTCCTCGCCGTCGAAGCGGCCGCGGCGCAGATCGGTCTCGGCCCCGGGCGGGCCGGGCCGGTAGGTCTCCCGGAACGCCTGCCGGAACGACTGCGCCATCCGGTTGCCGGTCACGAAGCTCCGCCAGGCCCGGACGGCGCCCGGGAGCGCCCGCACCGGATGCCACAGCCGTACCCGCGCGCCGCCCGGCGGCGCGGGCAGGGCGCGGCCGTCCACCGTGACCAGCACGTCCTCGCCGGGCGTGGCGGCCTGCCAGTGCCCGTCCGGCTCCTCGAACTCCCAGATCAGACCGTGCGCGACCCGTCCGGTGACCGGATGGTCGCGGTAGTGCCGGCACCACTGCCCGTAGGGCCAGGTCCGCTCGGCCGCCATCAGCGCCTCGACCCGCGCCCGCTCGGCGGCCAGCGTCGCGCGGACCCGCCTCGCCAGCGCCTTCGTCTCCTTGACCTGCGCGGCGAAGCCCGTCCTGAGCGCGCCCGGGACGGTCGGCAGCGGGCGGCCCTCCGCGCCGATGAAGGTGAGCCGGACGGTCATCGGGTCGGCGATGGCGAGGACCGCCTGGTAGCCGCCGATGTCGCGGGCCAGCGAGCCGTCGCGGCCGAGCCCGTGCGCGGGCACCCCGGGGTCGCCGCCCCCGGCGGGCCCGCCGGGGACGGGCGGGCGGTCCAGAAGGTCGAGCGCGGCCGGCGGCCGGTGGTCGTCGGACATGAGGTGATCTTTCCAGATGGAAGCGCCGGTTCCGGGACGTTTCAGGTGATCACACGCCGAGCTGCCGCCGGATCGAGGGGTCGGTGATCTTGTGGTCGGCGGCCAGCAGGAACGCCTTGCTGAGGATGAGCGAGAGCCGCTCGTCCTCGAACGGCAGGTACAGCGTGCCGGGGAGCCGGCGGCCCTGGACGACGCACAGGTAGGCGCCGTCCGGTTCCATCAGGACGTTCGCCGACCCGAGATGGATCCGGTAGGTGCGCAGCTCGCCGCGCACGACGAGGTGCCGGCCGTCCAGGGCGCAGCGGCCGGCGATCCTCGTGCGCGGCAGGATGCGCTCCAGCGCCGCCCGGCGGACCTCGGCGCTCGCGGTCAGCGCGCCGAAGCCCGCCTCGCGCCGGTAGGCGGCGTGGCGGTCCTCGCCCCGGTCGGCCCAGTCCGGGTCGGCGGCGATGGAGGTGACGCCGACGAACAGGTCCACGTCCCGCATCGCCTCGCTGAACACCGGCGGCGGGACGTCGGCGAGCGGCGCCTCCCGCCAGCGCCGGCCGTGCCTGCGCTCGAAGCGGACCTGGTCGGTCGCGGCGTGCTCGACCGTCCAGTCGCCGTCGTGGTCGACCGGCTCGTGGTAGAAGCACGCCCGCCATTCGCCGCCGCCGAACTCGCCGCGCGCCTCGCCGTGGAGGCCGCCTTCGTGCCGGCCGAGGAAGTTCGACTGCCAGCCCCGCTCCTTGAACAGCGCGTACAGCCGCCGGTAGTGGACGATGTGCGCCGCGTACCGGTTGGAGTAGGTCGCGGTGCCCTCCTCCGCGGGGGTGAGGAGGTAGATCTCGCGGAACGCCTGCTTGAACGGCTGCCGGACCTGCTCGTCGACGACGCGCTCCCGCCAGGCCCGCACCTCGCCGACGGCCGCCCGGAGCGGATGCCAGAGCCTGACCCGCGCGGCGTCGCCGCCGGGAGCGCCGAGGGACGCGCGCCAGCGGCCGTCCTCGCCCTGGAACTCCCAGACGAGGCCGCGGGCGACCGCCCCGGTGATCGGGTGGTCGCGGTAGAACTCGCACCATTCGGCGTAGGGCCAGGAGCGGTCCTCGGACAGCAGGCCCTCAATGCGCGCCCGCTCGCCCGACAGCGTCGCCCGCACCTCCTTGGCGAGCGCCTTCAGGCGCCTCAGCTCGTCGGGGAAGCGGTCCTTGACCGCGGCCGGGGCCGTCCGGGAGACGCGGCCGTCGGGGCCGGTGAAGGTGACGCGGACGGTCGCCGCGCCTTCGACCGCGACGCGCGCGGTGTGGTCGCCGAGGACCCGCTCCGCCGAGCCGTCCGGGCCGAGTCCGTGGGCGGGGACGCTGCGCTCCACGAGTTGCGCCCGCGTGATGCCCTGCCGCTCGGCCGCCGCCTGGAGCGCCGTGTCGAGCTGCTTGCGCAGCGCGCGGTTGGTGACCGGCGCGCGGAGCCGCCAGAGCGCCTCCAGCGCGCGCGGATCGTCGACCGCGCCCAGCGCGTTGATCGCCGCGCCCGCGACCTTGGGGCCCTCGTAGAGGTCGCGGCCGGCCGTGCCCATGCGCAGGGCGACCGCGCGGAGCCGGGGCACCGCGTCCGGGCCGCCGGTGAGGGCCGCCGCCCAGACGAGGCCGCGCGCGACGTCTCCGTGGTGCGGGTCGACCAGATGGTGGTACCCGCAGGACGTCGCGGTGTGCGGGCCGTCCTCGCGGGGGCAGTGCGGCTCGTCCTCCGCGAGCGCGCGGAGGCACTCGGCGACGTCCTCGCGCGCGGCCGCCTCGTCGGCGAGGGTGACGCACGCGCGGTGCCACGCGCGCGAGGGGCGCGGCGCCGACAGGCTCGCCAGGTGCCGGACGAACCGGGTCAGCTCGGCCGACGGCGCGACCCGCACTCGCTCGCGGAGCGGCGCGGCCCAGACGTCGTGGACGGGGAGCACCCCCTCGGGCAGGTACGCCTCGTCCACGCTCGCCAGCAGCGCCCGCAGGCGGCGGTCGACCCGCTGGCGGTACCCGATCGGGACCTCGGCCCGCGCGAAGACGCCGTTGAGCCGCTTCAGCGGCGGCGCCATCTCGCGCAGGGTTCCGGCGTCGAGGCGCTCGGCGCCGGACAGGGCCTCTTCGACGAGCACGGCCAGCCGGTAGCCCTCCTCTCCGGACTCGCAGGCGCGCGCCATCAGCGCCTGGACCGTTCCGGGACCGTCGTCGGCGCGCGCTTCGGCGGCGAGGGCATGGTCGGGCATGCCGGGATGCTGGCAGAACCGACCGACAAAACGCGCCGCGGCGACACCTTCTCAGTGACTTCACGGTCACCTACGCTCGTGGGGGACCCAGACAGAATGAGATTCGGAACTGCCATGACGCACAGCGTGGTGATCATCGGGAGCGGGTTCGGCGGGATCGGGATGGCGATCCGGCTGCGGCAGGCCGGCGTCCGCGACGTGGTGATCCTGGAGAAGGCCGCCGACCTCGGCGGGACCTGGCGCGACAACACCTACCCGGGCGCGGCCTGCGACGTCCCGTCCCACCTGTACTCGTTCTCGTTCGAGCGCAGGACCGACTGGTCGCGCCGCTTCCCGCCGCAGGCGGAGATCCTGGACTACCTGCGGCACTGCGCCCGCGAGCACGGCCTCCTCGACCGGATCCGGTTCGGCGCCGAGGTGACCGAGGCGCGGTTCGACGAGGACGCGGCGCTCTGGCGGATCTCCACCACGACCGGGGACCTCGCCGCGCGGGTGCTGGTCTCGGCGTGCGGGCAGCTCAACCGGCCCGAGCTGCCGCCGATCGAGGGCCGCGAGTCGTTCACCGGACCGGCCTTCCACTCCTCCCGCTGGGACCACGGCGCCGACCTGCGGGGCAGGCGCGTCGCGGTGATCGGGACGGGTGCGAGCGCGATCCAGATCGTCCCGGAGATCGCCCGGGAGGCGGCGGAGCTGCTGCTGTTCCAGCGGTCCGCGCCGTACGTGATCGACAAACCGGACCGGCCGTACCGGGCCTGGGAGCGGGCCGCGCTGCGGGCCGTGCCGGGGCTGTACGCGCTGAGCCGCGCCCGGATCTACGCGCTGTTCGAGGCCCGCGCGCTCGGCTTCATCCGGTACCCGCGGCTGATGGGGCTCATGGAGCGCGGCTTCCGCCGCCGCCTGGCCGAGCAGGTCGCCGACCCCGCGCTGCGCGCCGAACTCGTCCCCGGCTACCGGATGGGGTGCAAGCGGATCCTGCTGTCCGACGACTACTATCCGGCGCTGAGCAGGCCGAACGTCCACCTGATCACCGACCCGATCGAGCGCGTCACCCCGACGGGGATCCGGACCGCGCGCGGCGCGCACGAGGCCGACGTCATCGTGTACGCGACCGGGTTCCGCTCCACCGAGTTCCTGTCCCCCATGAAGATCGTCGGACGGGGCGGCCGGGAGCTGAACGAGGCGTGGCGGGACGGCGCGCAGGCCCACCTCGGCATCACCGTCAGCGGCTTCCCCAACCTGTTCCTGCTGTACGGGCCCTACACCAACCTCGGGCACAACTCGATCATCTACATGCTGGAGTCGCAGTTCCGGTACGTCCTCGGATGCGTGGAGGCGCTGCGCGGCGCGGGCCTGGCCTGGATCGACGTGAGGCCCGACGTGCAGGACGCGTTCACCCGGGAGATGCGGGAGCGGATGCGCTCGACCGTCTGGGAGGCGGGCTGCCGGAGCTGGTACATGACGGAGGGCGGGAAGGTCGTCAACAACTGGCCGGGCTACACCTTCGCCTACCGCCGCGCGACCCGCCGCCCCGACCCGCGGCACTTCCGCGCGCGGCGTGCCGCCGCCCGGTAGGGAACGCGCCCTAGGCTCGGGGCCATGCCGACCGCCTTCATCACCGGCGCGACCGCGGGGATCGGTGCCGCCTTCGCCCGCCGCCTCGCCTCCGACGGGTTCGACCTGGTCCTGCTGGCCCGCGACGCCGAACGGCTGGAGCGGACCGCCGCCGAGCTGCGCGCGGCCTACGGCGTGCGCGCCGAGGCGCTGCCCGCCGACCTGTCCACCGAGGAGGGCCTGGCCGCGGCCGAGGAGCGCGTCGGCAAGGACGTCGACCTGCTGGTCAACAACGCCGGATTCGGCAACAGGGGCGTGTTCCTGGACGTCCCGGTGTCCGACGAGCTGACCATGCTGCGCGTGCACTGCGAGGCCGTCCTGCGCCTCACGCACGCCGCCCTCCCGGGGATGCTGGCGCGCGGCCGGGGCGGCGTCGTCAACGTCTCGTCGGTCGCGGCGTTCGCCACGCGCGGCACCTACGGGGCGTCCAAGGCGTGGGTCGTGAACTTCAGCCAGGGCGTCGCCGCCGACATCCGGAGACGGTCGCGGGGCCGCGTCCGGGTGATGGCGCTGTGCCCCGGTTTCGTGCACACCGAGTTCCACGACCGCGCCCAGATGGACATGTCAGACGTCCCCGACTTCATGTGGCTGGACAAGGACGACGTCGTGGCCGCCGCCCTGCGCGACCTGCGCCGCGGCGTGCAGGTCAGCGTCCCGGGAGCGCAGTACAAGGCCGTCGTCGGGATCACACGGCTGCTGCCCCGGGGCCTCGTCTCCCGCCTGTCGTCCACCCGCGGCCGTCACTACGATTGATCATGTAGTCAGGGGTCACGGCCTTGTCACGGGCGGTGCGAGAGGGCATCGTGGCAGGGCGAGTCGCTTCGAGGCGCGCCGGACGACTCTTCCCGCCCCCGTCCGCCGAAGGGTCTTTCCCGATGGGTCACGACCTGGGCTACGCCGCCCTCGCCCTGCTCGCCACCACCGTCTACTACATCGCCTTCCTCGTCTTCCGCGTCTCCGCGCGCCGGATGGAGCCGCTGCGGGGCAGCCGCCCGTTCCGCGTCGCCCGGCTCATGCTGACCGACCCCGTCTGGCTGGGCGGCGGCCTGCTGCTGTTCCTCGGCCTCGGCTACGAGGTCGTCGCGTTCTCCGCGGTGCCGCTCGCCGTCGCGCAGCCCGTCTTCGCCCTCGGCCTGGTGCTCCTCGTCGCCTTCGCGGCCGGGGTCCTCGGCGAGCGGCTGAGCCTGCGCGAATGGGCGAGCGTCGCGCTGTTCGTCCTCGCCACCGGGCTGATCGGCCTGTCGGCCACGACCGAGGGCGAACCGCGCGCCGACGCCACCCTCGCCGGGACCCTCGCCCGGCCCTGGACGATGCTCGCCGTCTGCGCCCCCGCGGTGATCGTCGCGGCCA
The DNA here is from genome assembly GCF_040492065.1 of Actinomadura sp. NPDC000929. NCBI lineage: Bacteria > Bacillati > Actinomycetota > Actinomycetes > Streptosporangiales > Thermomonosporaceae > Actinomadura > Actinomadura sp. NPDC000929. The sequence goes on from NZ_JBEUPA010000047.1 coordinate 44,300, forward strand.
TGGTCTGGCTCGTCGGCGACCGCCGCGCGGGCGGCCGGCACGCCCGCAGGCTCGCCGGGGTCGCCTACGGGATCGGCGCCGGGGCCTGCGCCGGGCTGGCCGAGGCCGGCATCCGCGGCATCTCGCTCGTCTACCAGGACACCGGCAGCGCGCGGGCGGTCCTGGAGTCCCCCTACCCGTACCTGACGATCGGCCTCGCCGCGATCGCGCTCGGGCAACTCCAGGTCGCGCTGCAGCGCTGCCGGATCGCCATCGTCGCGGTCGTGCTCACCGTCATCGGCCGGACCTACCTCGTCCTCAGCAGCACCGTCCTGTTCGACGAGCAGTGGCCGCGCGACACCGCGCCGTTCGCGCTCCGGGCGGGCGGCTTCGCGCTCGCGCTGGCCGCGCTGGCGCTGTTCCCCCGCTACGAGGACCCGGCCGCGCAGACGCAACGGGCAGCCGCCGGCAAACGCGTGCGCGCCGCCCCCTGATCGCCTACAGTGCGGCCATGGCCCTGCCCTCCCGCCGGTCCCTCGGTCTCGCCCTGCTCGGAGCCTGCCTCGGGCTCGCGCCGCTCGCCGCCACCGCCGCCCCCGCCGACGCCGTCGTGGGCGGCGCCCCGGCGCCCGCCGCCCGGTACCCGTGGATGGCCGCCGTCGGCTCCCCGATCTTCTTCGTCCGCCCGGCCGGGCAGTTCTGCGGCGGCGTCCTGGTGAAGCCCGACCGGCTGCTCACCGCCGGCCACTGCGTGTCGATGTTCCGCCGGGTCCCCGGCGTCCTCACCGCCACCTTCGGCCGGGACGACCTGGCCGGCCGAGGCGGGGAGACGGTCGCGGTGAAGTCCGTGCGCATGCACCCGAAGTACCGCGAGACGACCTTCAAGGACGAGTCCGTCAGCCACCACGACCTCGCCGTCCTGACGCTCGCGCGCCGCGTGAACCGCCCGGCCGCGCCCCTCGGCGCCCCCGGCTCCGCCCGCACCGCAGAGATCGCCGGGTGGGGCTTCACCTCCGAGAACGACCTGTTCAACACCCGCCTCCGGGCCGCCGCCGTCCCGCTCCCCGGCGACGCGGCGTGCCGGCGCGCCTACGGCGACTCCTTCGACCCGTCCGACATGCTGTGCGCCGGATCCGCGAAGGCCGACTCGTGCCAGTTCGACAGCGGCGGCCCGCTGATCGCCGGCGGGCGCGTCGCCGCGCTCGTCTCCTGGGGCTACGGCTGCGGCAAGCCCGGCTACCCCGGCGTCTACGCCAGGCTCACCTCCCTGCCCTGACCCCGCGCAGCCCCGCCCCGGGCGCAGCGCGGAACGTTCCTACCCGCGCGGACGGATAAACTCGCCCGCGTGTCCGAGCCCAAGTTCGAAGTCCAGATGCTGCACGACCGCGTCATGATCAAGTCCGAGAAGGACAGCGGCGAACGCCGCAGCACCGGCGGCATCGTCATTCCCGCGACGGTCGAGCAGCAGAACCGCCTGGTATGGGGAGAGGTCTGCGGGGTCGGCCACCACGTGCGGATCGTCAAGCCCGGCGACCGCGTCCTCTTCCACCCCGCCGACCAGTACGAGGTCGAGATCCAGGGCGAGAACTACCTGATCATGCGCGAGCGCGACCTGCACGCCATCGCCAGCGAACGCCCAGAACACGGCACTGGGCTCTATCTATAGCCTTTTTCTCCTCCTTCGGGCCTGGCGGCCCTCCATCGTCGGCTGTGTTTATTGCGGTGCTCTCCTCCTTCGGGCCCGGAGGGCCCTCCATCGTCGAGCACCGCGGCGATCGCTGGCATCGCTCCGGCTCGCCTGGCGGCTCGCTGCGCGATCAGATTCTTGCTTCGCTCGAATCTGCCTTCGGACGCGATCGCGGGCCCCGGGTTGTCGCGGGGTGCTGTGGTGGCTTAGGTCGTCGCAGTAGTGGGTGCTGGTCTGCGGTATGGCTGCCGGACTTCATCCGGTGATGGGCCGCAAGTGCCCGCTGGGCGGGCGTGACAGGCCCTATCGCGCTGCCGCCGTCGTCCAGTCTGCTGAGAACGACCGGCGGTCGCTTTGCCCCGGCTCGAAATCTGTGGGAGACCTGCCAGGCGGCCGCGAGTGCTCCGGGGATCTCGCCGCATGGCGTTCGGCGCCGGATGCGGAGCGACTCGGAGCCCGCAGCCGCCTGGAAATGGGCCTCTGCCCGGCGGAGTGACGGGTCAGTGCGCGGCCTCGAACTTCTGGAGCACATCGGCGGGAATGCGCCCGCGGTCGTTGACCGGGATTCCCGCCGACCTCGCCCACCGGCGGATCTCGGCGCTGCGCTCGCGGCTGCCCGCCGTGCGCGTGGCGCTCCTCGCCGCGGTGCGGCGCGCCTTGCGGGCGTGCTCCCGGTAAGGCTCGATGACCTTGCGCAGTTTGGCGGCGTTCTTCTTGTTCAGGTCGATCTCATAGGACCGGCCGTCCAGCGAGAACGACACGGTTTCCACCGCCTCCCCGCCGCTGATGTCGTCGACCAGGCGAACCTTGACCTGCTGCGCCATGAATTGCCTTCCCCCTCGTTCACTGACGAATGACGGTCCCGTCTTCATACTAGGCCGCCGGGGAACAGGCCAGGTCATCGCAACCGCGCCGCCACTGCCTCGTCCGGGCGAGGCACCGCCCCCATGTTCCGGTATAAAGGCAGCAGACCGGCGCGGACACGATGCTTCTGCAATTCGGACCCTGTCTTGGCAATTTCTTGTGCCCAGGGTGTCGATTGCAGTGCACTTCTCGGTCGGGCTCTCAGGGGGTGACCGGGAAGTTGCCGCGGAAGGTGTCGCGCGGGTCGTGGTGGGCCTTGACGCGGCGGAGGCGGTCCAGCGCCTCGGGGGCGAAGGCGTTCGCGGCGGTCTCCTCGGGGTTGAGGAACGTGAAGGGCTTGCGTCCGCTGGCGGGCAGGAGGCCGGCGAGCGCCTCCTGCTTCGCGGCGACCGCGTCGGCGGTCGCCGGATCGGCCGGGATGCCGAACATGTACAGCGCGTAGGGCTCGGTGAGCGGCCCGTGCGGGCTGTCGGAGGGACGGGCGAACGCGCCTTCCAGATGCCGGATCTGCACGCTCAGCAGCGGCGCGATGGGATCGGCCAGCAGCGCCTTGACCGCGCGGTCGTCCAGCTCCGTGAGCAGTTCGGCCCGTGAGCGGCCGGCGCCGGGGTCGGTGGGCTCGGCCGTGATGGCGCCCAGCTCGGAGACCGGCATGGTCGCCCTGCCGTCGGACAGGGGGCGTGCGAGCCGGTCCAGGGGGCGCAGCAGGTCGCGCGCCTCGTCCGCGGGGCCGAGGTGGGTGACGTCCACCGCGACCATCGGGTCGGCGCCGGGGAAGTGCAGCAGGTCCAGCCAGACGGTCAGCTCGTCCGGGGCGGCGGCGGTGATCTGCCGGTAGGCGTCCATCACCTCGGGCGCGTGCACGGCCGGCCACAGCATCCGGCCGCCGTACAGGTGCGGCGCCGGGTGCAGCGCCAGGTCGAGGGACGTCACGACGGCGAGGCCGCCGCCCCCGCCGCGCAGCGCCCAGAACAGGTCGGCGTCGGTGTCCGCGGTGACGCGCCGGCGGCGGCCGTCGCCGTCCACGACCTCGAAGGCGGTGACGCTGTCGGCGACCCACCCGTGGGCGCGCCCGAACCAGCTCAGCCCGCCGCCGAGGGCGACCCCGGCGACGCTGACCACGGGAGAGCTCCCCGGCAGCCCGGTCAGGCCGTGCGGCGCGGCCGCCGCCTGGAGCCGCCCCGAGGCGACGCCCGCGCCCACCCGGGCCCGGCGTGCCGCGGGGTCGATCTCCAGGCCGTCCAGCCGCCGGGTGCGCAGGAGGATCGCTCCCTCGGTGCGGCCGGTGGCGCCGTGGCCGTTGGGCTGCGTGGCGATCGCCGTCCCGGCGGAACGGGCGTACCGGACGAGCGCGGCGACGTCGTCGGCGTCGGCGGCCTCGACCACGGCCTCCACCGGCTGCTCCACGGCGAGGTTCCAGGGACGCCGCGCGGCGTCGAATCCGGCGTCGCCGGGCAGCAGGACCCGACCGCGGACAGCGGCGCGCAAGTCGTTCATCATTTCCTCCGAATCAGCAGGTCATCAAGCCCTACACCGAAATCTAGGAGGAGAAGAGACCGGAGATAGGGTGCAATCCCATGGCAGAAAACTGGGTCAATCTGGCGGAGCGGATCGGGGCCGACCTCCACCTCGACCTGCCCGGCGGCGGGCGGCGGGCGGCGCTGACCCGCGCGCTGCGCGCGGCGGTCCGCTCCGGGCGGCTGGCCCCCGGCACCCGGCTGCCGCCCTACCGTTCGCTGGCCGCCGACCTGGGCATGGCCCGCAACACCGTCGCCGACGCCTACGCCGAACTCGTCGCCGAGGGATGGCTGACCGCCCGCCAGGGCTCCGGGACGAAGGTGGCGCTCGGCGCGCAGCCCCAGGCCCGGCCCGCCGCCCGTCCCCTCGGGCCCCGTCCGTCCGAACCGGCGCACGACCTGCGGCAGGGCCAGCCGGACGCGTCGTCGTTCCCGCGCGCCGCCTGGCTGGCGTCGGCACCTGTCGAAGCGGTCGTCCGCGGTCATCTCACTCCTCCCCGAGGACGTCGATCGCCCGCTCGGGGCAGTTCGCGACCGCCAGGCGGGCCTCG